>CALETH010000033.1 GCA_937920105.1 uncultured Bacteroidota bacterium | reverse complement strand
GTAACCATTATTGATTACAAAACTGGTTCCGACGAAAAAGAACAAGAATACAAAGAACAAGTGCGAAATTATATGAAACTCGTAAAAAATATTTATCCCACAAAAAAAATTGTTGGAATGCTTGGGTATGTGGACTTAAAAATTGTACGAGGTGTTGAGTGAATAAACACCAACTTCTTCACTATCTTCTTCCCTATGGAAAAAATCTTATTGATGAAATAATTACACAACTCTTTCATGAAGAACATGATTATTCATCCAACATTATTATTTTTCCCGGAAAACGACCTGCACATACACTTCGTAAAAAATTAGCAGAAAAAATTACTGCAAATTATATTCCACCAAAAATTTTTTCTATTGATAATTTTGTTGATGAACTCTACACCAATAAACTCTCTCATCACACACAACCGTTGGAAACGATTGATGCCGTTGCTATTCTTTTTGATATTTACACAAATATTTCTGAAGCAAACCGTATCGGTGAAAATCATTTTACAACGTTAGAAAAATTTCTTCCGTTAGGAATGAAAATTTTTTCAGAATTAGAAGAATTACTTATTGGAAAAGTTACACAAACACAATTACAATCTGCAATTTCCATCGCAACCGGAAAAGGAATTACTTCTATAGAAATATTGTATGAAAAATTTTATGATGAATTGCGAAAGCGAAATTTTTCAACACGTTCAATGCGATATTATACCGTGGCAGAACAATGCAAGAATATTATAATAGATGAATACAGAAAAATTATTTTTGCCGGATTTTATGCCTTCACTAATGCAGAGAAAGAAATTATCCAACATTTTCTAACACTTTCTCAAACACTATTCTATTTTCAACAAGGCGAAGGAATTGAAGGACAAATTGCTGAACTCAATATTGAAATTGAGCAATCAGAACTATCAGAACAATCAGAACTCTCACATCAGGAATCTCAAAAATTTTTCTATAGCAGTCCGGATTCTCACGGACAAATTTTTGCACTAAATACTGTTATAGAAAACATGAAAAAAAATAACATTTCACTTGATGAAAACAATCTCATTGTTTTACCATCGTCAGAAATGCTATTTCCTTTACTTCATCAAACACTTTCTCCACTCAATCAAAATGAATACAATATCGCATTAGGATATCCGCTTACCAGAACGCCAATTTATAATTTTCTCAATACATTGCTGGAGGTTCTTGTTTCAAAAGAAGAAAATAATTTTTCTGTAGAATTATATTTAAAATTTGTTTTACATCCCTACACCAAAAATATTTTTTACAATTCACAAACAGAGGTTACGCGAATATTATTTCATTCTATTGAACATTTTTTTCAAGAAACACATACAAAAATATTATTTCAATTAGAAGATTTAGAAAATAACAATGAATTGCTTGAACAGATTGCTCAATACATTTCACTTTCAGGAGAAAAATGCACAGCAGCAGAATTACAAGAACATCTTATCAAAATTCACAATCTCACATTACGAACATATTCATCAATAAATTCCATTGGTGAATTTGCACAAAAAAATACTGCATTACTCCTCTATATTTATGAACACAGCACAGCACATCGTCATCCGCTCTTTCGTCCGTTTCTTCAACAAATGTTGAATGCGTTTGATACACTCAATCATTCATTATTAGCAGAAAAACATTTTTCTACAATAGAAGATTATCACACATTTCTTCGCAGTTATCTTTCTTCGTATGAAGTTCCATTTGCAGGAACACCGTTAAATGGGCTGCAAGTTCTCGGGTTTCTTGAAACACGGAATTTACAATTTTCCAGAATTTTTATTCTTGATATGAATGATGATATTCTTCCTGGAAGAAAAACAACAGATATTTTTTTACCAATGAAAGTTCGTGAAAAGATCAACATTCCCACACATCATGAACGAGAAAAAATACAATCCTATTTGTTTGATGTATTATGCCATAATGCAAAAGAAGTGCATTTCTTTTTTGTAGAAAATGAGAAAAAAGAAAAAAGTCGATTTATTGAAAAATTGTTATGGAAAAAAGAACAGAAAAATTCTACAATAAACAATAATAGTATTATTCCTTTAGAATATTCCATTGCACTTTCTAGTTCTCTCCCTTCTCCCATAGAAAAAACACCGGAAACTGTTGCTTATCTGAAGCAAATGAATTTTTCTTCCTCTGCTTTGGATACTTATTTGAAATGTCCGATACAATTTTACTATTCTTATGTGTTACGACTTTCTGAGCAAAAAGAAATTTCCGATGAAATTGAACACACTGATGTTGGTACATTAGTACATTCAATCTTAAAAGAGTTTTTTTCTCGTTTTGTAGGAAAAAAACTTCAACAAAAAGATTTTGATTTTATTCTGTTAAAAGAAATTATCCATCGTACACTAACACAATATTACGGAGAAAATTTGATTGGACAGCATTTATTGTTGGAAAATCAAATCCAGAAAAAAATTATTGAATATATGCAGTATCTTTCCAGAACAACTCATGAACAAGATATTGTTATTCAAAAATTAGAATATTTTATGAAGGTAGAAAAAATGATTCCCATGAGAGATGGCACTCAGTTATTTACAGCTATCTACATCCCAATAGATGCGTCAGCACAAAATAGATATCCGATTCTTATGGAGAGAACGCCCTATTCATGTCAACCCTATGGTGATTCGATTTTTCCACAACGCCTAGGGCCTAATAAAATGCTCATGGAGGATAAATACATTTTTGTATATCAGGACGTACGAGGCCGCTATAAAAGCGAAGGTGAATTTGAAGAAATGACACCACATAAAAATATTAAGAAAAAAAATAATGATGTAGATGAAAGCACTGATACCTATCATGCTTACTTGCTCTGCGATATTTTATGGTTGTAAAAAGGAGGACAGTTCCCTTCAACTAACATTGCAAAATACAAACAATACACTTACTGCATTAATTGATGAAACATACCAATAACCAGTTACGACCGTTCAGCAAACAAAAATTTTGAAACTTACCATATCAAATATCCTGACATCGGAAATGCCGGAAAAGATGACATTCGGTTGAAATTTACAGCTTATATATTAGATGAAGCACATACTTTTGAGGAGGATTAAAATAACTCAATTAATTTGCCGGTGCAAACTCTTGTTTAGGTAATTCAAAATAAAAAGTTGAACCAACATTTACTTCACTTTCAGCATAAATAACACCACTATGTGCTTCTACAATTTTTTTACAGATAGATAGCCCCATGCCGGTTCCATTAGTTGAGCATGTGTTATTTAAACGTACTAAAGGATTAAAAATTGCAGTTAATTTATCATTGGGTATGCCTATGTTGTTGTCATTAATGGCGTAAATGGTTTTTGTTCCAGTTAATTCACCGTAGATATGAATAACTACTTGTCGCTCTTCCGATTTATACCGGATTGCATTTACAATTAAATTTTGAATGAGTTGGAAAATAAGCAAACCTTCTCCATAAGCATTAGGGAGATTTGTAGTTACAATTTTTGCATTAGTTTCCTGAATAAGGTTATCAATTTGTTTCAACACCAACTGCACCAAAGCATTCATATCGATTTCAGCCATCATTTTTTCGCCTATTTTTGGATCGAGAGTGCGAACAGGACTTTCTTCACTGATTTGAATCATTTTTTCCCAAGAGGAAGGACGAGAATTGGAAAGAGAAATAGAGCCAATCGATACAATATAACTCAGTAGCTGTATTTCACATTCTTCTAATAATCTTC
>CALETH010000032.1 GCA_937920105.1 uncultured Bacteroidota bacterium | reverse complement strand
CTTCGAATGGTTTCACTGCTAAAGATTGATCTCCGTTGTCTTAATCGAGTTAAAATTATCCATCTTAACCCTTTTTTTTCTCTTCTTCTTATTCAGCTTCAAATTAATATTATTATTTTTACTATCCTAAAATCCTGAAAATCACAGTTATCCTTTCACACTTCCTAATGTTAATCCTGAAACTAACCATTTACTGAGTGATAAAAATAAAATCACAACGGGAATTGTTACAATAACTGATGCTGCTCCATACAGCCCCCATTCTGTTCCCATGTTGGATTCAAATGATTTTAAACCGAGTGGTAAAGTATATAAATCTGTATCTTGCAAAACTTGTGCAGCAACAACATATTCTGTCCATGCCGTCATAAAAGAAAATAGTGCAGTTATCACCAATGCTGGTGATGCTAATGGAAGTATGATTTTAAAAAATACTTGGAAATGTGAACATCCATCAATGCGTGCGGCTTCTTCCAAACTCATGGGAATTGTATCATAATAGCCCTTCATCTGCCAAATACAAAATGGCATTGCTGTTGCGGAATACATAACAATTATTCCCAAATAACTATTGATGAGATGAAGTTTTACTAACATGATATACATTGGCAACAACAACATTGTTGGCGGAAACATTTGTGTAACTAATAAACTAAGCATTCCAATTTTTTTTCCGATGAATTTGTATCGAGAAAATGCGTAACCGGCCGTTGAGGCAAGTGCAACTCCCGTAATGGTAACAACACCACAAATAAATAGACTATTTACGAACCATTTGAAAAATGGTTTTTCTGTAAAAAGTATTTTATACGAATTTACTGTTGCGTTGGCTGGAATGATTTCTAATGATGTGGAAAGCAGACTGTTAGAAGGTCTTAATGAAATTGTTACTACTTGCAGGGTTGGATATAATGCAATGATGGAAAAAATTATAAGAATGGAATATGAAATAATCAGTAATGGAAGATTGGTAGATTTTTTTTTCATAGCGATTTCATTAAAAGACTTGTCAAGTTTTAAAAACTTGACAAGTCTAAACTCAAGCCATTTTTTATTTTTTCTTTTTCTTCACAGAAGATTTTTTTGCTTTTACTGTTTTTTTCTTTGTCGATTTTTTTGTTGAAGATGTTGCTTTATATTTTTTCTCTAAGGCATTTTTCATGGTTTCACCAAGAAGTGCCGGAGATTCGCAAACGATAATTCCACATTCTTGCATGGTTTTCATTTTTTCTGCTGCTGTTCCCTTTCCTCCGGAAATAATTGCACCGGCGTGTCCCATTCTGCGTCCTGGAGGAGCAGTACGTCCAGCAATAAAGCCAACCACTGGTTTCTTCACATTCTTTTTAATGTACTCTGCTGCTTCCTCTTCTGCACTTCCACCAATTTCTCCAATCATAATAATAGCATCGGTTTTCGGGTCTTCGTTAAAGAGTTTTACAGCATCAATAAACCGTGTTCCAATAATTGGGTCTCCACCAATTCCAATACAGGTAGATTGTCCGATACCACGCTCGGTGAGTTGCCACACTGCTTCATAGGTGAGAGTTCCACTGCGAGAAACAAGTCCAACTCTTCCTGGTTTGTGAATAAAACCGGGCATAATTCCGATTTTACATTCGCCTGGTGTTATGATTCCGGGACAGTTTGGTCCGATAAGGCGAGAGCCTTTTTGTTTGATGTATTCATACACGGGAACCATATCTTTTACAGGAATTCCTTCGGTGATACAAATGACGAGTTTTATTCCGGCATCAGCGGCTTCCATAATGGCATCAGCGGCAAATGCGGCAGGAACAAAAATAATTGATGTATCTGCTCCTTCTTCTTTTACTGCATCTGCAACAGTGTTAAATACTGAAACTGCTCTCTGAAATTGGTCTTTCTCATTTCCTTTATAAGATGTTCCGCCTTTTCCCGGGGTTACACCGGCAACAACGTTTGTTCCGTAAGCAAGCATTTGTGATGTGTGGAATGTTCCTTCACTTCCAGTGATTCCTTGTACAACAAGTCTAGTTTTTTTGTTAACGAGTACGCTCATAAATTATTTTATTTTTAGTGAATAAATATTATTTCATCCAATTTGTGAATAGTTATTTTTGACTTCCTTGTTAGAGAAAATATTTAACAAGATTTTTTGTAATAATTTTCCCTCCTTACAAGGAGGGAATTAAAGGGTGGTCGTTTTTGGATTTACTGACCTCCCCTTTATCCCCTCCTATAAATAGGAGGGGAATTTTTCGCTACTTTTGCAAAAATGTAAAGATACTAATGTTCGTCATGCTGACGAATATCAGCATCTCGTAAATAATGTCTTCCTATTTTTTTTTATTTGATGAAGAAAATCGGAATATTCTTTCTTATTCATATCACTAAATAATCCTGCATAAGAAAGAATTTTTTGTTTCTTTTTTTCTTTGATGTGAGTTTCTGTTGTGAGTGAATGCACAAATTGATACACTTCATTCAATCTATTTACAGGAACATTTTTTATTTCTTTAAGAATATTATTTATTGTCAACATTATTATTTTCCTTTCTCAATTACTCTTTCAATACCATATCAATACACATTACTGCAGCGAGAATTAAAACTCTTATGGGATTTGTTGGTGAAACTTTTCCATCAATTTCTAATATATAATTATCCGCAGACGTAAATAATTCTCTACCAATTCCCGCCCATTTTTTTGTTACTTTAGCATATTCTTCATTCGTATTGAGATTGATAAATTTGAATTCCCAACTGGTCCACTTTCCTTTTAAGGAACAAACTACTGTATTTTCCTTATTCAAAATATCAAATCTTCCACCAATGGAGAAAAATTTTTGTTTGAATGTTCCAACTAAAACATCATTTTCATCAAACACTTCAACGGTAGAAAGAAAAATTGAAATTCCCCTTTTCACTCGCAATATTTTTTCACCACTTGGTGTGGTAATAATAATATCAAATGGAGTCATTCTTTTATAATCCGTAAATCTCAACATTTTGGTAAAAAATCCTAAGTTAGGTTCACGGCAATTCATTAACACTTGTTGAGTTTGCGGGTCCAAAACATCGAAATTATTTGATGCCTTGAAAATCCGTAAGGCTTCTTTTACAAAAAAGAGATTGCGTTGTAATGTGTTGTGCATAGTTTCTGAATTTATATTATTGTTTCTTTTACAACTGTCAAACTCTGGCAGGATTTAAAGACACTACTGTTCGGAAGAGTTAATGTATTAGGTATTTCTTAGAGAGAATATTTTCCCTCCTTGTAGGAGGGAATACAAGGGTGGTCGTTGTTGCCTTTAGTGACCACCCCTTTTTCCCCTCCTATAAATAGGAGGGGAAATTGTTAATAATCTTCCGAACACTTATGATTTAAAATCCTGCCAGAGTTGTTATCATAAAAATCATTTCATCATAGTTTAAACAGATTCTAAAAAATCTCCAATACGCAAAAGTGTTGCTTCATCAAATTGTTTTCCGAGAAGTTGTAATCCAATAGGAAGATTGTTGCTATCTTTTCCTACGGGAATAACTAATCCGGGAATTCCTGCAAGATTTGCAGAAACAGTATAAATATCACTCAAATACATTTGCATTGGGTCTTCAACTTTTTCTCCAAGTTTGAACGCTGTTGTTGGCGAGGATGGTGTAAGAATACAATCAACCTTTTCAAACGCATCAAAAAAATCTTTTTGAATTAATCTTCTCACCTTTTGTGCTTTTTTGTAGTAGGCATCATAATATCCGGAAGAAAGCACATATGTTCCCAACATAATGCGACGTTTTACTTCTGCACCAAATCTTTCACTGCGAGATTTTGTGTACATTTCGGAAAGTGTTTTGACATTGGGACTTCTATATCCATATCTCGCACCATCATATCGGGCAAGATTAGAGGACGCTTCTGCAGTTGCTAAAATGTAATATGTTGCAATTGTATAATCCGAATGTGGAAGTGAAACCCAAATTATCTCTGCTCCGTTTTGCTTTAACGTTTCAATAGATTTTTCTATTGCATTTTTTACTTCTGAATTTAATGCATCATTAAAATATTCTTTTGGCAATCCGATTTTTAATCCCTTTACATTGCGATTCATTGCAGAAAGATAATTTGGTACAGGAATTTTTGCTGATGTAGAATCTTTTTCATCATGTCCTGCAATAACTTGAAGAACACGAGCAATATCTTTACAATTTTTCGCAAACGGTCCAATTTGGTCAAACGAAGAAGCATACGCAACAAGTCCGTAACGAGAAACTCTTCCGTAGGTCGGTTTTAATCCGGCAACACCACACAAACCTGCTGGCTGACGTATTGAACCACCAGTATCTGTTCCTAATGATGTTGCTGCCATATCTGCTGCAACGGCAACTGCTGAACCACCGCTTGAGCCACCGGGAACTCGTGCTTCATCTATTGGGTTTTTTACTGAGCCATACGCGGAATTTTCATTGGAAGAACCCATTGCAAATTCATCCATATTGGTTTTTCCGATAAAGATTGCATCCGCATTGCGAAGTTTTTCTATTACCGTTGCATCGTACAGTGATTCAAAATTTTGTAAAATTTTTGAACCACAGGTTAATAGCTTTCCTTTCATTGCAATAACATCTTTTATTGCAATCACCATTCCTGACAGTGAACCGGCTTTTCCTTCTTGAATTTTTTTATCGATACTGCGGGCTTGTTGAAGTGCCTCTTCTTCAAAGGTGTGTAAAAATGCGTTGAGATTTTTTCGCTTTTGTATGATGGAAAGATGATGGTGAACTTTTTGTTCGCAAGTTTCTAGTGTGGAGGACATTTAAAACTATGATAATTTATGATGAAATGATAAGGTTTAAATTTTTATCAGCAATGACCTCACAGGTTTTAAAAACCTGTGAGGTCTCCAACAAAAACCGTCTACTTTAATTTAATATTTAAAAATGTATTCCCGCTTTCGCGGGAATACATTGAATTTTTACTACATAATTATTTTTTAGTTTCGTCTCTTTTTTCTTCTTTTGCAGGATTCGTAATTTCTTCTTGAACGTCTTTCATTCCTTTACGAAATTCTTTAATTCCTTTTCCTAATCCTTGTGCAAGTTCAGGAATTTTTTTTGCTCCAAAAAAAATAAGAACGACTAAAACGATAAGTATTATCTCCATCGGACCTAGGCTACCCATAACTCTCTCCTATTCTTTAATTAAGTTAATGTAAAACTATGTTTCTATAAGTGATAAAAATATTTTTTTCCCATCTGTCGAACCAAGTTCTTCATTTGTTGTTCGTTCGGGATGAGGCATCATCCCCAAAATATTTCCTTCTTTATTTATAATTCCGGCAATATTTAACAATGAACCATTAGGATTACTTTCTTCATTTACTTCTCCGTGACTATCACAATAACGAAAAAGGATTTGTTGATGTTCTTCTAATTCTTGCAATGTTGCTGTATCAGTATAATAATTTCCTTCTCCGTGAGCAATAGGAATTTTGAGAATTTCGTTGTGCGAACACGTTGAAGAAAATCGTGTATTGGTATTTTCCACTTTAAGATGGACAAATTTACAACTAAACTGCAACGATGTATTACGAAGCATTGCTCCAGGAAGTAAGCCCGTTTCTAATAAAATTTGAAATCCATTACAAATACCGAGCACCGTTCCACCACTTTTTGCAAATCGAATTACCTCATTCATAATAGAAGAAAATTTTGCAATTGCACCAGTTCGCAAATAATCTCCATAAGAAAATCCGCCCGGTAAAATTATCACATCAGAATTTTGTAACGATGTCTCTTTATGCCAAAGATACACTGCTTCTTGCTGCATATCATTAATAATTGCATTATAAGCATCAGCATCACAATTAGAACCGGGAAATACTACTATACCAAATTTTATTTTGGACATGAAAATAAAATTTCAAATTTTTAAAGTACTATAACAACCCTGCCAAAGTTTAAAACTCTGGCAGGGTTTCTCACATTTTTTCTATTTTATAACTATAGTCTTCCATTACAGGATTGGTGAAAACTTTTTTACATGCTTCTTCTACACTCTTTTTTGCTTCGTCATAAGAAGACGTATTTATCGTACAATGAAAAACTTTTCCTACACGAACATTATTTATAGTATTCATTCTTAATGAATGCATTGCATGTTCTACCGTTTTTCCTTGCGGGTCTAAAATTGATGTTCGTAATGTAACAATGACTTCTACTTTAAACATACATTTCTTTCTCTATACATCGTAATTTGCAACTTCTTCAGTATCTTCTGTTTTAGAATTATGATGAAAATGATTTTGAAAAAATTCATAAACATATTTTATTAAACCAAAAAGAATAAACGCCAAACACACAAAAAATATTGCATTTCCTTTTGTAAAAATAATTAACAATGCAGCAAATAATGCAGAAATTGTACGAATTGGATGTTGTTGAAATTCTTTTTTAGAAAATTTTGGAAGTGTATCGTACTTTACTTTACTCACCATCAACAATGAAACTATCACCGTAAGAAATGGAAGTATTGTTGGTGCAAACGAATATAAAAACGCTCCACTTTTTTCATCATAAAAAAATAATACAAATGAAATTATGGTGATAGCACTTGCAGGAATTGGTAAGCCAACAAAATAATTTTTATCAAAACCAACTAACTGAATATTAAAACGTGCAAGCCGAATACCACCTAACAACGCTAATAGTGAACTAATAATTAATCCAAAACCTTCTAATTGAAATAAGGATAATTTATAAACTAAAAATGCAGGAGCCGTTCCAAAAGAAACAACATCAGAAAGAGAATCTATTTCTACTCCAAATTGACTCGAAGATTTTGTGAGTCGCGCCATAAATCCATCAAGAGAATCAAACACCCCGGCTAAAACAATAAACCAACATGCGTTGGTAAATTTTCCTTCGCTGGATTGTACAATGGAAAGAAATCCGCAAAACATATTAAGAACGGTAAATAAACTTGGAACTACAGCACGAGTAATTTTCATAATTTAGTTCTTAGTTTTTCGTTCTTTGTTTTTAACATTTAGTTTTTGAGATTTAATTGCTAAATATCTATAGATAGATAGGATTGCTTCGCTTACGCTCGCAATGACTGTCATTGCGAGTTCTGATTTATCAGAACAAAGCAATCTAACCATTTTTTAGGGTACTACTGCTAAAATAGTTTCTCCTGCAACAGTTTTTTGATTCATGGAAATTTTTATTTCAGAATTTTTTGGTACAAAAATATCTACACGTGAACCAAATTTTATCATACCAAAACGTTCTCCCATCACAACATTATCTCCTTCTTTTAACGGACACACTATTCTGCGTGCAACAAAACCAGCAATTTGTTTGAAAAACACCTTACAATATTCATTTTCCATTCCAATATGTGTTTGTTCATTTTTGAGTGAGGCCTTATCTTCAAACGCTGCAAAAAATTCTCCTTTTACATAACGTACATAACCAACTTTTCCTGTGATAGGATTTCTGTTGACATGAACGTTTAATGGAGACATGAAAATACTAATTTGTGTTGCCTCTTCTTTTAGATATTCATTTTCCATGACATTTTGGATAATGATAATTTTTCCATCTGCTGGTGCAATGATGAGATTTTTTCCTTGTGGAGTTTTACGTTCAGGGTCACGGAAAAAATTTAATGTAAAAAGAAAAAATGCTAATGAAAGTGTAATGAGTGTGTATTTAAGAAATGCCGTTTCTATAAAAAAATATGAAGCAAGAATGATGAGAAAACATAATGCAGTAATGGTAAAAAACACATCGTAGCCGTATTCAGTAATCACAAAAAAAACTCCTAAAAATTTGTTTATAGTTTTACTTTGAATATATTTATTCAACAAAATAAAGAAAATAGAAACGTAAATCTATATCTATGAAAAAAATATTTTTATTTCTAGTCTTAAGCATTTTCTTTTTTTCTTGTAACGATGATGAAAATACTATTAATAAAATTGATGATATTATTTTTCCCTCTTCCAATATTAGTTATTATCGACACATTCAACCACTGTTTGATATTGGATGTGCAATACAGGGCTGCCATGATAATACTACAAAGGCAAATGGACTTGAACTTTCGAGTTATTATAATGTACGATATGGAAAACTTGGTGTTGTTATTCCGAACGATACAATAAATAGCAGATTGTTACAGCGTTTGGAAGGAAGAAATGGTTTACCACCAATGCCTCCCTCTCGTGCTTTGAATGCTAATCAACTTCAAGGATTTCGTCAATGGATTATGGAAGGTGCAACAGATACAATAAAATAAATTGTTCTCTATAAAAACATTTCTGGATTCCTGCTTTCGCAGGAATGACAACCTATTTTTTCTTCCAAGGGAAAAATGCACTTGTTGTTTTTTGATATTCACGATACGCATCTCCTTTTGAACGAAGAGATTGTTCTTCCGTCATTGGAATTCCCGTAACACGAAATAAAAGATATAACATCATCAGTGGACAAATAATAGAAATCCATCCATACTGTGAGGAAAGTGCCGCAATAAAAAATCCCACCCAAATTAACCATTCAAAAAAATAATTTGGATGACGAGAATAATTCCATAAACCAACTTGACAAACTTTTCCTTTATTTTCTGGATTACTTTTAAATTTTTTCAATTGATTATCAGCAATTGTTTCTCCAATAATTGCAATGCACCAAATTATTATTCCACAATATTCTAATAATGAAATTGTAGAAGTTGAATTTATACACATCAATAAAAATGGAATGGAAAGTATAACACTTAATACTGCTTGAAATTCAAAAAAGAAAAAGAATTTTATCTTGAGATTTTTTTTCCATCGTATTCTTAATTCTTCATATCTTCCATCCACGTGATTTTTTAGTACGCGTGTAAATAATAAATACAATGCCAATCTTATTCCCCAAAAGCCAGCCATTACTGCAATAAGAATTTTTCGCAGAACATACCCATCACCAATAATTGCATATAAGATTGCAAGGAGTGCTATTCCCATTCCCCAGCCAAAATCTACAATAAGAGGTTTATCAGTGATAAGATAAATGCACCATAAAATAAACATCGTGGAAAATGTTGTCAGCATTCCATAGAATAACATGGAAAAAATTTGTTCTATCATACAATAATTAAATTAGATTTATAAAAAATCCCGCAAAAAGCGGGAAATATTTTTAATTATAAAATTTGAAAGTTTGAAAACAAAAATATTTATTCTCGTCGTAATAAAACTTTTTCAATCCCTTCTCCTGGTTTTAAAGTAAAGAGTTGAATTAATACATAAAGAATTACTCCTATACTTCCTAAACACACAAAAAGCACTAACCACAAAATCCATAATCCAATATTTTTTTCTTTATACAAAACCCAAATATATAATACCACAATGTTTACATAAAAATCTTTTAATGTTGCCACCATCCATGGAATACTTCCAAGATAGTTCCATTCTTCAAAAAGATTGCTGCGTAGACTTGTTTCTACAACAGTATATATCATGTAGAAAAAAAGAATGGTGAAAAATATTTTAAGAAAATTTATCATAGATCTTACACTTCCTCTCTTGAAAATTTAATAATTTTTAACCAGTTTAAGATTTTAATAACCGGGTATGTTGGGTCTAATTCAAATTTTTTGTGAGCAAAATTTGTTCTATTGGGAAATTTATGATGATTATTTTGAAATAATTCTCCAAGTGTTACAAAATCAAATGGAAGAGTATTACGTGATTTATCCTCTGTATCATTGAAATTCACATAACCATATTTGTGTCCAAACCAATTAACAATCCCGCCATGAATTGGTCCCATAATAAAATGGGCTGGTAATAATAAAAATAACCACCACGTTGGAGCAAAGTAAATATAAAAAAGTGTATATAATACAACCCATAGCAAACGAAGTGTCCATGAATCAGCAAATTTATCAAAAGATTTCCATTCGGGAATATTTTTTTCGAATTTTTTTTCTGGTTCCACTCTTCTCAATAAAATATCTAAATAAATATCTTTTGTTCTCCACATCATACGGAACATGCTGCGAAAATAGTGTGGTGAATGTGGGTCACGTTCCGTATCACTATAGGCATGGTGCATTCTGTGCATGATTGCATACGCTCGCGGATTTAAAAAAGATGAACCTTGTGTTATGTATGTGAAGATATAAAAAAACTTTTCCCAAAAATTTGACATGGTGAACATTTTATGAGCAGCATATCTATGTAAAAAAAATGTTTGTGAAAATAATGATAAAAACCAGTGAGCAATAAAAAAACTAAAAATGATAAGCATGAGAACCTTTGTATAAAATATTTATGAAAAATTTTTCTTGTGAATTATATCAGCAATTAATAAATCTTCTGGAGTAGTAATTTTGATGTTATGATAATCTCCTTTCACAACTATCGGAGAAATTCCCAACTGTTCTACCAAAAAAGAATCATCCGTTGCAGAAATATTATTTTTTTGTGCGTTGATGTAAGAATCCATGAGTAGTTGATAACGAAATACTTGAGGTGTTTGCACGTTCCATACTGTAGAACGGTCTAATGTTTTTTCTACTCTATTTTCAATAACTGTTTTTACAGTATCTTTCATTGGAACAGCAACTATTGAGGCTGAATGTTGTGATGCTTGTTCAATTACTTCGTTGATAATTTTTGAAGAAACAAATGGACGTACTGCATCGTGAACTACAACAATATCCGTATTTTTTTCTATAAAGGAAAGTGCAGAGAAAATTGAATCCTGTCTCCGTTCCCCACCTTCTACAATTTGAATATTTTTTGGTAATGAATATTGAGAAAGAGTTTTTTTGAGAAAAGAAAAGTTTTCTCTTTGTGTAGCAATAATTATTGGTGATTGGAGAAAAAGAAATTTTTCTATAGTGTGAACAATAATTGGCTTTTCATCTAACAACAAAAATTGTTTGTGAACATCTCCTCCCATTCGTGAACCATTTCCCGCGGCGGGAATAATGATACTTAACTTCATGATTTCGGTGAGATGAGATTTTTCTTCCCAAAATATTCAATCACAAAATTAAATTGTGGAAATATTTTAGGAAGACGCATAATACTAAACACCATTACACCAATAGAAAGTCTATCAATCCATGAAGAAAGAGGCCAGCCAAAATGTACAGTAATTTTTTTATCAGGAAGTTCATATCCTACAGTATGTAATACTTCGGTAATTCCTTCAAAAATAGATTGTTGATAGTTGACAAAACGAAAATGATTGGGTGCAAGTTTTTCCGGAAGTCCACCTTGACGCGGTGAATATAATGTAACATACACTGAAGCAGAATCTTTATCTTCCGAAGTAACTTCTTGCGGACGGCGAAAATAAATATGGATATTCTCTGCATCAGTTTCTGCAAGATAAAAAATCATATTTAATGGAACATCCGTTTGCTGAATGTGTTTAATTTCCGGTGCACGTTTTTTAGCAACTCGTAATCCAATAAAAAGAAAAATTACCGTTGCAGTTCCCCACATTGCTGCACCGTACGGTTTTTCGTACGCGAGATAGATAAAACAACTTAGTAAAATAATAAAAATGACTAATGTTCCTGTTCGAGAAGTGTTATAGGCGCGAACATCTTTTGTTCCTTTAAAATAACGATAGATAAGTAAACATCCCATGTTAATAGTAAAACTTGCCACCAAACCCACAGCGTACATTTCTGCAAGTGTTTTTTGACTTCCTCCTGTTATAAAAATAATTACACTAAAAAATATTGCACTAAAAATATGAATTCTATATAATGATTGTCTTTTATTTGTCTTAATAATCCAATGAAAATTATATCGATGAGCAACACGTTCCAATAATTCACTACAAGCAACATAGGCAGTATTGACAGCCATCATTAACACAATACTTGCTAAAATTCCTACAACATAACCAAAAGGAATTCCACCAACCATTTTTGCGAATTCTGTAATTAAATCTGTTTCATGTTCTACAAGGTTAATATTTGATGAAAGAACTATTGATGCAAGAATTGGGGTAAAAAGACCTACTGTTAGTGCGAGAAATGTATATGCTTTTTTGACATCTCTCCAAGACTTTACCAATCCCGCAGTCTGTACAACAGATTCAATGCCTGAGTATGCTAATATGCAACTTGAAATTCCAATAATGATAAACGTAAAGTTATTAAACCAACTTTGTTCATCAAAAGTTTTTGCAGTATTTACAAAACTGGAACCAAGAGTATTCCAATTATTTGGTTCCATATGTAAAAAACCAGCAGAAAGTAAATTGAGCAAAACAAATGCCGCAACAATAAAAATTCCAAATGTAAATTTAGCATTTTCTTTGATACCAAGAATATTAAGTCCGGCAATAAACCAAATTATTCCTAATTGAAGAATTAATTTTTGAAATTCGGAAAGATGAATAAACGCCATTCCATTTTCTACAGCACTTACAGCAGAAAGACTTGCTGTTAAAACGTAATCCACAACAATAGAAGCAACAGCAATAAATGATATTGTTGGACCTAATACAAAATAAGAAAACGAATATACACCTCCACCACGTTGACCGTGTAGTTCCAACACTTCTGCAATTTCTACCATCCGAGAAGAAACAAATCGCATTAAAATGGATGTGATAGCAATATAAAAAATTGCATTATATCCAATAAATCTAAATGCCTCACTCGGTGCATAAAAAATAGATGTTAATTCATCCATTAATGTAATAACACCAATCGAAAGCCACGTAAGCCACCACCTTCCACCAGAAAAATAGGAAAGTAATCGTTTTTGTTTTAATGCATAAGCAAAAATTCCAATAAGGGCTATATTAACAAGTAAAAGAACTATAAAATTACTACTCATATTTGGTTTACACTATAATAAATTATATGATTGTTATGATTTGTATGATAAACTCTACTACTTTACTTACTCCACTACTTCGTATAAAAATCAATCATACGATGAATTGCTTTTGTACAAACAGGGTCAAAATTTACTAAACTTAAAGAAAACATTCTACAATCTACTGAAGGACGATATAATCCTGTTGAAGAATATCCCGCACCTTCAAATGCTCCAACGATATTTTTTTGTGGATGTTGAGATAAAAATAAATTTTGTGCATCAAGAATTTCTGTTCTCTTTTTTGCGTAATCTTTATCATTGGGATTTAACTTTCCTTTTTCAGTAGATAAACTATCATAGACTCTTTTATTCCATTCGGTTGGTAATGATGTTGTAGAAGAAACAAAAGATTTCCATTTTAAATTTTCTTGAGAAATATTTGCTGCAACATTTGGTTCCCATGGTTCAATTCCTTTAGGATAAAAATCTGTGTAGGCAACAGATGAAGAATAATATTCATCTCCCAAACCCGCAAAAGAATGCCCGAACTCATGAACAAAAACATAATCCGCTTGCCACGCAGTTTCAGGAGATTCTCCAATAGTATAACATGTTGCATAGAGTTGAAAAATTCCTCCACCACCATAACGTTTGGTATTAGTAATGATATAGATAAAATCATACGGAACTAATCCTGCGTATTTTCGTAATGTTTTATTTTCTTCTGTTAAGATATAACGAGCAGAACCAAAACTATTGTATGTTGTTCCTAAAGTATTATTTGCCCAAATATTTTTATCTGGTTGATTAATTCCACTTTCTGGTGATTCCACTTCTACAGCCCAAACATTGAAATCTTTTTTACGAGATTTAAATGGTTCGACAGAAAAAAGAACTTCAGTATAGTGTTGAGCATCTTTACGAAATTTTTCCATTTCACTTTTTGTATATCCATCTCCAAGAATTACTATATCAACTTTCTTCTGTGGATTTCCGTTTTCTGTTACTGCAAAAGTTTTTGCTAATGGATTTTTCTTTCCAGTGTAAATATTTTTTTGAATATCAATTGAATTCGGGTCAATCTTTACACTGTAAATTTCTTCAAAAACCATTTGTTTATTTCTTTTAGAAATCGTGAGTTGAAAACTTTTTTTAGGAAAAGGAAATCTCACCGATTCAGAAAATGTTCTATAAATTCCTGAAGCCGCCTCATCAGTTGTTTGCCATTCATGAAACATTGATGAATATCCACGCGAATAAATAACCATATTAGTTGAAACATCAATAATTTTAAAAATGTATTCTCCTAAATTTAAAGTATCAATAAGATTATTTGTATTCCCTGCCCATTCGCCTTCTTCATACATTTTATCAATACTTATTCGTTCCTCTCCTTTAATTCCAGTATGATAAGAATCAAAACGAAACGTTGCGTTACGAAAATATTGTGAAAAATTTTGCTCTTGTGCAAAACTCAATGAACAGAAAAATAGTAATGCGATTATTTTTTTCATAGTTATTCCTTTTCTAAAGTTTTTTCATAAAATTTTATTTTAATATATTAAATCCAAAAGTACAAAGTTTTTAATAATAAACTGTAAATCATTATTAATTATGTATTAATTTTTTCTCCACAATAATCCTTATTTTTTTTAGTTACTTTTACACAGCGGTTTTAGAAAGATTTCGGTGACCAAAAAATTACTTTTTTTTCTCATTTTTTGGAGTGCTTTTTTGGCAAAAGCACAAATTTTCACATGGAAAAACCCTAATTTCCCTACTCAAGATTCCCTAAAAACCGACTCTATTGTTTCAAAAAAACTTAATAGCGAGTTTTTTAAAAAAGATACCACCAATTTTGTCTGGAAAGAGAAAAAAATTCTCTATGATGAATCCGTTTTGGTTAAGAAAAATTCTCGTTCACA
>CALETH010000031.1 GCA_937920105.1 uncultured Bacteroidota bacterium | reverse complement strand
TATCTATATATGAAGAATCTTTTAAGAGACAAAGCCAATATCGTGTTTCTCTTGCTTCTTTGTAAGCAATAGAAAGTTTTGAATAAAATTCTTTACTGGATTGTCCACCGATTGCTTCTTCTACATTAGCACCAATAGAAGTTCCGCTTTTTAAAACTTGTTTTGCTAAAACATATTGTTTCTTTTCATCAACAAGATATTGAGATAGTTGAATAATCTTTAAAGCAAAATTATAACTCTTTTCCTGAACAACATTTTTCTTTTCCATTACAAACTTCTCATTGTAAATTTATCATTGCTTGATGTTTTCCTTTTCCATTCCTCATTGTAAATTGTTCATTGCTCATTGATAATTGATTTGGGTTCTTGCTGACTAATACAATGCAACGTTCCCAAACCCCACACCAAATCAACACAATCAATACCAATCACTTTTCGCGTTGGAAATTCTTTTTGTAAAATCTCTAATGCTTTGATATCATTTTTATGACGAAAGGTTGGAACAAGAACAAAACCATTTCCAATAAGGAAATTTGCATAACTTGCAGGAAGTCGCTGTTCTTCATATTCCACAATCCCAGGCATTGGTAGTTCTACAATACGAAATGGTTGGTTGTTACAATCCGTAAGTGTGTAAAGAATTTTTAAATTTTCTTGAAGAATTTCATAATTTTCATCAGCAGCATCTTCTTCAACAACCGTAACAATAGTGTTGGGATTAACAAAACGTGCTAAATCATCAATATGTCCATCAGTATCATCACCAATAATTCCATCTTCCAACCAAAGAATTTTTTCTTGTCCATAATACTCACGCAAATATTCTTCTATTTCTTTTTGTGATAAATGTGGATTGCGATTTTTATTTAATAGACATGCCTTAGTTGTCAACAAACATCCTTCACCATTCACATCAATTGCTCCACCTTCCATAATAATTCCGGGATAAAAAATGGGAAGTTTGCGAATTTCTGCAATACGTGCGGGAACTTCATCATCAAAATTAAATGGCGGATATTTTCCTCCCCACGCATTATATCCCCAATCTACAATAGCAAGCGGCTTTTCTGATTTTGGATTGACGACAAATGCTGGTCCGTGGTCTCTACACCACGCATCATTGGTGGGAATTTTATAAAGTGTAAATTGTGATTGTGAAATTCCAGATTGGATTAATCGCTTGGTAACATCTTCAAACATTCCATCATCAATAACATTGATATTGACGTGTTGAAATTGTGTGATGATTTTTATGATGTGTGTATAAATTTCAGGAATTGGTGCAAATTTTCCGGGCCATGAGGCCTCTTTATGTGGCCACGAAAACCATGTTGCTGATTGCAATTCCCATTCTGCAGGAAATCTATATCCTAACTGTTTTGGTGTTGGAGGAAGTATCATTTATATTTTCTTAACAACTGGTGGAAGTGTGTATGCTTCACAAACGGAATTAAAATTTGCAGTTTTGTGACTTCCATCGCAAAATGGTTTTTTATTACTGTGTCCGCAACGGCATAAAGAAAATATTGTTCTTCCGGAAAGGTCGTACTGATTTCCTTTGGAATCAAACAATTGAACTTCACCTTCTATTTTAATACTTCCGTTATCGTTGATGATGATTTTGGTTGGCATAATTATTTCCACATTGTAAAATATTGAAATGTTTTTGGATAATTTTCTCTCGGACAAAACGCTAAACAAACTTCTTGATTATCCAACGCTGATTCTGTTAAAACTACATTTTTAATTTCTCTTTTAGCATTCTCAAATTCTTTTTCATTGACAGAACACACAACTTTTTTAAAAACTCCCTTTATCCATTTTTGCATATCATCATCATTTTGATATTGTAAATAGCATGCTAACGATGCATGAGCTGTTATTACGGGAACAAATTTTTGTGGAATAGTATCTTTTACCAAAATGTACATTTTCATATTCTATAATTTTTCCTTTCAAAAATCCCTTTTCAATGCTTGAAGTCCAACATTACGAATAATAAAAACAATTAATAAAGAAACACACAAAAGAATTCCAAAAGCATAATATAAATACTCTGTGTACAATAGAGTTTTTTTCGCGTACGCTGTAAAAAGTTCTACAATTGGAATAAAATAGAGCACTATAACAACAATAAGATACACAATGCTCAATAAAAATGTCAGCGTTGCCCCCTGTGATGATGCAATGCGTATAGGATTTTTTTCTAAATAATTACTATACAATGAACCCATTCCAAAATTGAGATGAACAATAGTAAAAACTATACAAAGCATGGTAAGAAGAATTACTATTGGAAGCATGGGAAGATATGTATAAGATAGATTAGAAAATAATCCAATCGATATTCCCAGTAATAGTAAAATTATCATAATTGCATTTTTTTTGATGTGATATACTGTTGATGGGAAAATCGGAGCACTGCGAACAGTCCAATAAGCACTTCCTTCCAAACTCATCATCGGAAAAGCAAATCGCAACGTAATGGATGTAAGAAGAAATGTGTTGAAAACAAAAATGACAAGATAAATCAATCCGCGTACTTGCGGAGCATCCAACTTAATATTGAGCGAACTAACGCTTAGTAAAAATACACCCGTTAACACCATCATCACAGAAAAATGAATCCACTGGCTTGGCTCCCGTAAAAATTGCCAATATTCTTTTTTCAAAATTACTTCCGTTTGTGGCGAAAAATGAGATTTTTTTTCAAAACTAAAAAATGAATTTCTTCGCTCTACATTTTTTACCGAAAGTGCTTTAATGGTAAGTGATGTTAACCATGTAGAATAAAATAATTTTCTTCCAATAATGACAACCAATAAAAATACTACTATTGTTATACCAAGTAATAATGCAACGTACGTAGCAACAACGCCCATCTCATTATGAACAAAAAAATAGAGAATTTGTGATACCCAAAAATTTGGAAGAAGTTTTGTGAGCGGTGCATCTAACGAACCAAAATATACATCAACATTTGGATAATGCTGCATTACTTGTTCTACCAAACGAATTGGACTGGTGATTTTGAAATACACAAATACTTGCACGCAATACAACGCTACCACACCAACAATTAATTTTTTGAAATGAATTTTTGATGCCAACTTCATCAGCAATAATAACACAAGAACAGCAATACATCCCGCCAAAAACATAAACGGAACAAGAACTCCACCCATAATAAGTGGATAAAAATACCATGGAAGATGAAAATATGTTCCATATCCTAACAACACAGAAAATGCAACAAGAAATAATGTTCCGGAACTATAGAAAAAATTATCTAAAAATTTGATGAGAAAAATTGTGCTATACGAAATTGGCTGACTAAGCAAAAAATGCACTTCAGGAGAGCGGTACAATGTAGAAAATGAAACAACGATGTTTCCAAGATTGATGGTAATAAAAAACACGAAAAAGATAATGGAAATAAAACGATGAAAAAGAAATGAACCTATACCAATTTTTTCTAAACTATAGGATGTTATGAATTGTGAAAAAAAATACGCACCAACAGCAAAAGAGGAAAAAACAATAAACGCTCCAATATTTTTTATAAGTGAAGAAGTGTTTTGGGAAGGAATTTTCCAAAACATTTTGTTTTTAAAGAGAAGAATGTGGAGAAAGGTTGGCATTATTCTTTTGTCAACTCCAGAAAAACGGATTCTAATTTACCATCATATTGAGATTTATGACGATGAAGATTTTCTTTGGTATCAAGAAAAATAATTTTTCCTTTATTAATAATTCCGATACGGTCACATAATTCTTCTGCCATTTCCAAAATGTGTGTGGACATAAAAATTGTTGTTCCTGATTGTGCTTTTTCCTTTAATGTCTCTTTTATAATCTTCGCACTTCGTGGGTCTAAACCAACCATTGGTTCATCAATAATAATTGTCTGTGGTTCGTGAGCAAATGCTGCAGCAAATGTTACTCGTTGCCGCATTCCTTGAGAATAATCTTCTGTTTTTTTATCAATCCAACTTGCCAATTCTAAAAGGTCAATATATTTTTCAATATTTTCTTTTAATTGTTCTTTTGGGATTTTAAATAACCCACCCATGTAATACATAAATTCTCTTCCGGTGAGTTTATCATACAAAAATGGATGGTCTGGAATATAACCAAATGTGGATTTTGCTTCTAACGGTTGTTGAACAATATCAAAATTGTTGATGAGAATTTCTCCGGATGTTGGTGTAAATAATCCGGTCATCATTTTAATGGTGGTAGTTTTTCCTGCACCATTAGGTCCGAGAAATCCGAAGAATTCTCCTTTTTCTATGGTGAGTGAAACATTATCTACTGCGGTGAATGAATTGAATTTTTTAACAAGGTTGCGAAGTGTTATCATGGATGGTGTAGTTTTTTTCTATTATTTTCTAACAATCTGTCAAATTCATTCCAAAAGGATTCGTATTCGTTTTGAGTATAATTATCAAGAATTTCTTTTTTTGCCTTGATAAAAAAATTTTTGATGCTATCTGCAAATCTTACAACTTCTCTTCTATACTTTATTATTGGAAGTGTTATTTCTAAATTTTTAAAACTTATTACATCATTTTCATTTGTTGTTAATAATTTTTCGAAGTTCTTCAATACAACATTTTCTTCGTTATGAAACACATCCCAAGTGATATGAATGGGACATCCAATCATTCCCAACTGTCCACAATGTTGAATAAGAGGATAGTGATTGTTTTCTGAAATAAAATTATTATTTAATGTTCTCAATAATGTAAGTCCAGCAGTACTTAACGTCCAATCTTTATCATGTTCACCAGTAATAATTACATCATTAACTTTAATTGATAAAAGCCCGTGAGAACATAAATCTGTTACATTGTTTGGAATCTTATCAATCCAATATTGCTCTAATACATTAATTTCAAAATTTCTCATTGATATTTCAAATATTTCTTTGAGAAAATTGAGAAAGTTGGTTGGTTAACTCTGTAGATAGTCATTATTTTTTATTACGCAATACTTCTTCCAATGGCTTTTGCAATCAAACGAAGTTGCTGCATAAGTTCTTCAAATTGTTGTGGAAATAATGATTGTGGTCCATCGGATTTTGCTTGATTAGGATTATGATGGACTTCTATTAATAATCCATCTGCACCAGCGGCAACGGCAGCACGTGCTATTGGAACAACTTTATCTCTTATACCAATTCCGTGTGATGGGTCTGCAATAATTGGTAAATGACTTTTTGCATGAATAACTGGTATTGCACCAATATCCATTGTGTTGCGAGTGGAGTTTTCAAATGTTCTTATTCCGCGTTCGCATAACAATACATTTGTATTTCCACCGGAAAGAATATATTCTGCGGACATCAACCATTCTTCGTACGTTGCAGAAGCACCACGTTTTAACAACACTGGCTTTGAAATTTTTCCCACTTCTTTTAAGAAGGAAAAATTTTGCATATTTCTTGCACCAATTTGAATAATATCTGCGTATTCTACTCCAAGTTCCAACTGCTCTCTATCCATTACTTCGGTGATAACAAGAAGATTATTTTTGTTGGCAGCATTGCGAAGAAATTGCAGTCCTTGTTTTCCTAATCCCTGAAAAGCGTACGGCGAACTGCGTGGCTTGAACGCACCACCACGTAACACCTTTGCTCCTGCTGTTGAAATTTTTTCTGCGATGGAAAAAATTTGCTCTTCACTTTCAACCGAACACGGTCCTGCCATCACAACAATTTCACTCCCGCCAAATGTTACATTGCCAATTTTTATGATTGTATTTTCTTGTTTAAAAGCACGGCTCGCAAGTTTGTAGGGTTCTGTTATGCGATAGACTTTTGCAACTCCAGTTAATAATTCTAACTGACGTGTATCAAAATCTGCTTTTGCTCCGATTGCTCCTAATACAGTGTGGTTAACTCCTGTTAAACGGTGAACATCAAAACCAAAATCACTTAATACTTTGATAATATTTTCTATATCTTTTTCTGAAGCGTTGCGTTCTACAACGATGACCATGAGTTTCCTTTGCCTACTATTTTTGTTTTTCTAAATCTATAAGAATATTTTTTATTGATTGCTTTAGTGGTGGTACATCTTCTATTGCGGTTTGCCATATCACTTTGATATTAACTCCAAAATAATCATGAATGAGTTTATCTCGCATTCCTGACATAAGTTTCCACGGTATTGCTGGATAATTTTTTCTTATTGTAGAAGGAATTTTTTTCGACGCTTCTCCTATAATTTCTAAACCTCTAATAACGGCAAAAATGGTTTTATCATCATTTTGAAAAACTTCATAAGTCATATTTTTTGTAAATTTTTCTATTTTCTCAATAGATTCAATTATATCCATTATATAATCTTGATATAATCGTTTAGACATAATGAACTTCTTGAAGTATTTGTTTTCCAATACTAGGTTTCAAAGCATCTTTCATGACTAAATCCACTTTTATTTGTAAGAGAGAAGAAAGATAATTTTCTAATTCTAAAAATTTAAAAAATCCAGGAATGGTAGAAAATTCCACAAGAATATCAAGGTCACTATTTTTCTTTTGTGTTTGATGAAGGTATGAACCAAAAATACCAACATTGCGTACATGATATTGTTTTGCTAATAGTGGTTTTTCTTTTTCTAAAATTTGTGAAATGTTTTTGAAAGTTTTCATTGTGGTTATCTCAAAAAAATGTCAGACATCGTATTTATAAAGTTTTGAAGATAAAAATGATTTTTACATTTTTATTAGGTAAGATGTCTGACATTTTCACTTCTTCCCAAACACGTACGGAAGTGCTTCTTCAATACGTTCGACAGGAATAATTTTTAATTTCTCTTTTACTTTTGCTTGAATTTCTGCTAAATCTTTTTCGTTTTCTTTTGGAATAAGAACCGTGGTAATTCCAGCACGTTTTGCTGCCAAAAGTTTTTCGTTCAATCCACCTATGGGAAGAACTTCTCCACGCAAGGTAATTTCACCAGTCATTGCAACATCACCACGAGCAGGTTTTCCACTAATCGCAGAAATCATTGCCATGGTCATGGTAATTCCTGCAGAAGGACCATCTTTCGGAATTGCTCCTTCCGGTAAGTGAATGTGAATTTCTTTTTTAGAAAAGAAATCCGGATTGAGTTTTAATTTTTTTGCGTTGGAACGAATGTAACTTAATGCGGCTTGTGCAGATTCTTTCATCACTTCACCAAGTTGTCCGGTAAGTGTAAGACGTTCCGCACCTTTCATAATCGTAACATCAACATGAAGAATATCTCCACCAACACTCGTCCACGCTAAACCAGTAACAGAACCAACGCGTGGTTTCTTATCACTTTCTTTCAGACGATGTTTTGAAACACCAAGATATTTTTCTACAATTTTACTATCAATAATTATTTTTGATGATGTTTTTTTATTATTGCTTTTTTTACCATTTTTTCTTTGTGAAAGAACAATATCTTTGGCGGCTTTTCTACATACAGAAGCAATTTCGCGTTCTAAATTTCGCACTCCTGCTTCGCGCGTGTATTCTTGAATAATTTTTGTAATGGCTTCATCTTTAAATTCCACATTCTTTGGTTCAAGTCCATGTTCTTTTAATTGCTTTGGCAAAATGTGTTGTTTGGCAATTTCGCGTTTTTCAAATTCTAAATACCCGGGAAGTTCAATCACTTCCATTCTATCTAATAAGGGAAGCGGAATTTGATATTGCACGTTTGCAGTAGTAATGAACATCACATTAGATAAATCATAATCCACCTCAAGATAGTGGTCATTAAAAGCAATATTTTGTTCAGGGTCTAACACTTCCAATAATGCAGAAGAAGGGTCTCCGCGAAAATCCATACTCATCTTATCAATTTCATCCATCAAAATTACAGGATTGATTGATGTGGCACGTTTCATGGATTGAATAATTTTTCCGGGCATTGAACCAATGTACGTTTTTCGATGTCCACGAATTTCTGCTTCATCTCGAACACCTCCCAACGAAATGCGAACAAATTTTCTTCCAAGTGCGTTGGCAATGGATTTTGCAAGTGAAGTTTTTCCAACACCTGGAGGTCCGACAAGACAAAGAATTTGTCCTTTCATTTCTTTTACTAAATTCAAAACTGCGATGTGTTCTAAAATTCTTTCTTTTGGTTTTTCTAATCCGAAATGTTCTTCTTCTAAAATTTTCTTGACGTGGTCAATATCCACATTATCGGCTGTTTTATTTTTCCAGGGAATTCCCACTAACCAATCCAAATAATTTCTAGTAACCGTAAATTCCGGAGACATTTGTGGAATTTTTTTTAACTTATTAAACTCTTCCATTGCTCGTTCATTTACTTCTTTTGGCATTGCTGCCTCATCAATTTGCTTTTTTAATTTTACGAGTTCAGGACTTGTTGCTTCTTCTTCTCCTAATTCATCTTGAAGAATTTTTATTTGTTCTTGAATAAAATATTTTCGCTGAGATTTTTGAATATTATCCTGAACCTTGGTATCAATTTCGCGTTCAATTTTGAGAATGCTGATTTCTCCATTCAAAATGCGAATCACTTCTACAAATTGTTCGCGTGTGGTTTTAAGACGAAGTATTTGTTGTTTGATTTCTACGGTTTGTAAAATATTTGCGGCAATATAATAGAGACGGCGTTTGACATCTTTAATATTTTCATACGCTGCAAGAACTTCCGGTGCAATGTTGCGGTTGGCACGGACATATTCTGCAAAAAGTGAAGAAGCGTGTCGCACCAATGCTTCCATTTCTGTTGATTTTTCAGGAACATCCACAGTAAGAATAATATTGGCTAATAAAAATTTTTCGTTAGGAAGAAATTCTGTAATGCTGGCCTGTGTAACACCATCAACAAGAATTTTCATTAAGTTATTGGGAAGTTTTAAGATTTGGATAATTTTTGCGATTGTTCCTTCTTTATGAATTTCATCGGTGGATGGTTCATCTACGGCAGGATTTTTTTGTGATGAAAGAAAAATATATTTATCGTGCTCTAAAGAATATTGTGCGGCACGAAGTGATGATTCACGTCCGACCAGTACTGGAAAAATCATATAGGGAAAAATGACAACATCTCGCAACGGTAAAACGGGAAGCGTGGTAGGAATTGCAACGTTTTCTTCTGGTTCTATTTTTTTTTCGGTTGCCATAAATTTTTCAAAGATAAAAATAAAAAAAGCGGGAATATCTTTACCGCTTGTAATGTAAAAAGATAGTGAGTTTTTTAAGCGTAATCAAGAAATGTTAAATTTGTTTATTTTTCTAAACATCTTATTTTAAATATAGAAGCGTTTGTTTTTGTATAAAATTTTAGTGGTTTTAAAAAAAATAATCACTTCTTGAACGCAAGCAAAAAAAACTCTACATTATACATTACGTATCAAATTATTATTCTATGCTTCACAAATTACTACAAGAACAAATACAACAATATTTTAACGGAAAAGAACTTCCGCACGAATATGAGTTATTCATTCAAGCCATCAATGATTCTTATAATCATTATGAAAATGAATACCAACTCATTGTTGAAGCATTGGAATTAAATTCCCAAAGTCTTACCGAAGCATACACAACACTCCAAGAAGAAACTAATAATCAAAGAAAAATTTTAGAACAATTTATAGAATCTCTCCGTACGCTAAAAACAGAAAATGGTACATTTCAAAAAATAGATACTAACAATCTTTTGCATATTACCACCTTTCTCAAACAACAAATAGAAAAACAACAAGAAACAGAAAAACTCTACAAAGTTATCGTTGAAGACCAAACAGATTTAATCTGTCGTTTTCAGTCCAATGGAATGGTAACCTTTGCCAACAACGCCTATTTACGATATTTTAATCAAACACTAGAAACACTTTCCGAAAAAAATCACTTCTCTATTTTTCCTACGGAAGAACAAGCGAGTATTCAAGAAAAAATTTCCGGCGTAACACCAGAAAATCCTGTTATCACGTACGAACAACGAGTCAATGTTGCTTCACGAGGATTACGTTGGCAGCAATGGACGTATCGAGGAGTTTTTGATAATAAAAGATTAATAGAAATTCAAGCTGTTGGAAGAGATACTACTGAAAAGAAAACATTAGAGTCACAACTTCTTCGTTCACAGCGAATGCAAAGTATTGGTACGTTAGCAAATGGAATTGCTCATGATATGAACAATATCCTTACACCAATTCTTGTTGGTCTTCAAATGGTAAAAAGAGCCGCTGATGAAAAAAATAAACAACGCATAGAAATTTTAGAGTCCAGTGCAAAACGAGGAGCAGAATTGGTAAAACAAATTTTGTCTTTCTCCAGCGGACATGAAGGACAACTAGTACCAATTTCATTAAAAAGTCTTATACGAGAAATAGATAAATTCGCAAAAGAAACATTTCCAAAAACTATTAACATCCAAATTCATCTTTCACAAGATTTGTGGATGATATTAGGAAATAGTTCACAACTTCACCAAGTCATTATAAACTTATGTGTGAATGCACGAGATGCAATGCCGAATGGTGGAACATTATTTCTTTCGGTAGAAAATTTTACTATTGATAAAGCAATAGAAAAAATTCATATTGATGCAAAAGTAGGACCGTATATTCGTATACGAGTCATTGATACTGGCACGGGAATTCCGCCAGAAAATTTAGAAAGAATTTTTGAACCATTTTTTACCACAAAAGCACCAGGAAAGGGGACAGGTATAGGATTAACTATGGTATTTTCAGTTGTGAAAGGTCACGGTGGATTTTTGAACGTCCACAGTAAAGTTGGAGAAGGAACAATTTTTGAAATATTTATTCCTGCAGTTCAAGAAAAGTTAGAAGATAGTTCTCTTCTTGCAAAAGATGAAAGCAATGAGTTAGAAGCCACTGCCGATGGAGCAGGAAAACTTATTTTAGTTGTTGATGATGAAGAACAAATTCGCACTATGACTTCCGAATTATTGGAAATGGAAGGATATAAAACTGTTACTGCAATTAACGGTTCTGATGCAATTCAAGTCTACTCACGGCACGAAAAAGAAATCCGTCTCATTGTTATTGATATGATGATGCCAATTATGGATGGTATTACTTGTATTGCAGCAATCCGCAAGAAAAATGCTACCCTTCCATTTATTGCAGTCAGTGGTTTGATGGATAATGAAAAGATTGCTAAACTCACAGAATTAGGAGTTACCACTGCCTATAGCAAACCGTATTCAGTACAAAAACTTTTACAAAGTATTGAAGAAATGACGAAGTAGAGTATCTAAGTAGCGGAGTAAGAAAAACAAAAAAGCGAATCTGATATCTCAAGATTCGCTTTTCTTTTTTATAACTTTTAACACATTTACTCCGAAACCGAAAGCAATGCTAAAAATGCTTCTTGTGGTAATTCTACACTACCAACTTGTTTCATTCGCTTCTTCCCCTCTTTTTGTTTTTCCAATAATTTACGTTTACGAGAAATATCCCCACCATAACATTTTGCAAGAACATTTTTTCGTAATGCTTTTACAGTATCACGAGCAATCACTTTACTTCCAATAGCGGCTTGAATAGCAATTTCAAACATGTGCCGCGGAATCAATTCTTTTAATTTTCCACATAATTTTTTTCCCATATCGTACGCTTTTTCTCTATGAACAATAGTAGAAAGCGCATCAACCGGTTCTGCATTCATAAGAATATCTAATTTTACTAAATCAGATTCACGATAATCAATATATTCATAATCAAAAGAAGCATATCCGCGTGTAAGTGATTTTAATTTATCATAAAAATCAAAAATAATTTCTGAAAGAGGAAATTCATAACTCAAATCCGCACGCGTAGGGTCTAAATAATTTGTGTTCTTATAAATTCCGCGACGTTCAGTACATAATTGCATAATGTTGCCAATATATTCCGTTGGTGTAATAATTTGTGCTTTGATGTACGGCTCTTCAATTTTTTCTATATTCCCTACTGGCGGCATATCCGCAGGATTATCTACTTTTACAAGCACTCCATCAGTTTTTGTAACATTGTATTCAACATTGGGAACAGTGGTAATAAGTGTTTGATTATATTCTCTCTCCAATCGCTCTTGAATAATTTCCATGTGCAGCAATCCCAAAAATCCACAACGAAAACCAAAACCCAATGCAGAAGATGTTTCTGGTTGAAAAATAAGCGAAGCATCATTCAATCGTAATTTTTCTAAAGAATCTCGTAACTCTTCAAAATCATCCGTGTTTGTAGGATACAATCCGCTAAACACCATTGGTTTTACTTCTTTATAACCTGGTAATGGTTCAGTTGCACTATTGTTGACTGTTGTAATTGTATCACCAACTTTAGTATCATGAACATCTTTTATTCCGGCAATAAGATATCCAACATCTCCTGCCGAAAGAACACCCGTACGTTTTCGCTTCATTTCTAATCTACCCACTTCTTCTGCTTCTACAATTTTTCCATTGTGAAAAAATTTTAATTTATCTTTTTCACGAAGTACACCATCCACAATGCGAATGTATGCGATGGAACCACGATACGCATCAAACAAGGAATCAAAAATTAATGCACGAAGTGGTTTTTCTACTTCTCCTTTTGGTGGGGGAATGCGTTGCACAACGGCTTCTAAAATTTCTTCAATACCAATATTGGCTTTTGCACTTGCCATAATCATTTCTTCTTCTTTGCATCCAAGAAGATTAATGACTTCATTTTTTACCGTACTAATCATTGTTGCTGCGGAAGGCAAATCAATTTTGTTTAGCACAGGAATAATTTCCAATCCCGCATCAATAGCCAGATAAAGATTGCTGATAGTTTGTGCTTCCACTCCTTGTGAAGCATCCACCACAAGAATTGCCCCTTCACAAGCAGCAAGTGAACGAGAAACTTCATACGTAAAATCAACATGTCCGGGAGTATCAATTAAATTGAGAATATATTGCTCACCATTTTTTGCTTTGTAGTTCATTTGAATTGCATGCAACTTAATGGTGATTCCGCGTTCCTGTTCCAATTCCATATCATCCAACACTTGATTTGTTACCAAATCACGTTGAGTAATGGTACCAGTAGTTTCAAGTAATCTATCTGCCAAAGTTGATTTTCCGTGGTCTATGTGGGCAATGATGCAAAAATTTCTAATATTTTTCATGTCTCTCTTGAATAAAAAAAGCCCGCCAATATGGTGGGCATTGATGGTAAAAATATACTACTTATAGTGTGGAAGTGCAAGAACAACTATTTTGGTTCTTGCACGCGTGCAACAATAATTCCTGTGTGTTTTTTATTGTTTCCAAGATATTGATGAAGTGTTTCTTTGGTGAGTTGAACTTCTCTCTTATTAGTGGAAGCATGCAAAAAATGTGCTGAACCATTTTTTTCTTTTACCGCAATTCCTGTATGCGAAATATCCATTCCTTCTATACTTGTGGTAATGCCAATAATATCTCCTGTTTGAATATTTTTTTCGTATTGTGATATTTTTGCTTTCGGAAGAAAATACAGTGTACGTTTATTGATTTCTTTTTCTATAGCAAGAATTTTTTGATATTCATTTTCATCTTTTAATTGTTTATACGATTCACGATGTGTTGTCATGAAATTAATTGTGTTTGAAATTTCCTTCACTGCTTTTTTTGGAAAAATTTCATCAGTAACAATTTTCAACACACCTTTCTTTTCATTTTCAAAAAAATAATCTGTTGTGTAATGAAGTCGACTGGAATAACCATCAATTTTTCCGTTGCGATAACGAATGTATTGAAGTTGTTTTTTGTATTCTTCAAAAGTGGAATTATTCATTTTTATACAACGTGCAAGTGTAATGCAGTTTTCATAAAAGGTAACACAATCTAACGCTTGCAAGTTGATAACAAGATTTTCCGTTTCGTTTTTTTCTAATGTGTATTCGCCGTATGGTGTTCCCAAAAATGTTTTTCCGATTTCTACAATGACTTCGTTAATGGGTCTTTGCGAAAGATTTTTCGAAACAGCAAATTCAAATTTTTGTGTACAAATTTGTACATCGGAATTTTGTGAAAATGTTTGAAAAAAGAAAAGTATAAGAAGGGTTTTTATCATGATTATATTTTAATTATTTAATTTTAATTTACAACTAATAGAATTAGTTTTTGTATTTACTATAATCTACTTCATTGTTAGGTAATTTTCATCTCTATATTGATATGTTTTTATAATCAAAATTTTGTTACTTTATTTGACTCTCCTATAAATTCCAAAATAATATGAATATAATTTAATACAAAACTAATTTTAAGCCATGAAACCACTTTCTAAAAAAGTTGCACAAGCCGAAGCATCACAAACATTGGCACTGACTGCACTTGCAAAAAAAATGAAATCCGAAGGACTTGATGTTGTCAGTCTCACTGCGGGTGAACCGGACTTCCCCACTCCAGCGTACATCAAACAAGAAGCCATCAAAGCCATCAATGAAAATTTTACCAAATACACTGTCAACTCCGGAATGCCGGAACTCCGCAATGCCATTGTAGAAAAATTCAAAAACGATAATAATCTCCATTTTACATCTTCACAAATTCTCGTTTCCAACGGAGCAAAACATTCCATCTACAATGCACTTAAAGCAATTTGCAATAAAGGTGATGAAGTGATTATCCCCTCACCCTATTGGGTCAGTTATCCGGAAATGGTAAAGTTAGTAGATAGCGTTCCAGTCATTTTAAAAACAAGTGAAAAAACGGAATTTAAAATTACACCTACACAATTACAAAAAGCCATCACCAAAAAAACAAAAGCACTCATTTTGTGTTCACCATCCAATCCCACCGGTTCAGTGTATTCACAAAATGAATTGGAAGAATTAGGAAAAATTATTGCAAAATCCGAAATCTATGTTATCTCCGATGAAATTTATGAAAAAGTACTGTATGATGATGCAAAACATTTCAGCATTGGTTCAATTCCTGCAATAAAAGATTTAGTCATTACCGTCAATGGAATGTCCAAAGCATATTCTATGACCGGCTGGCGGCTTGGATATATGGGAGCAGAAAAAAGCATTATCGAAGCCGCTGATAAAGTTCAGGGACAAACTACTTCTGCACCTTCTTCCATTTCTCAACGAGCAGCATTAGCAGCATTACAAGGCGGTGATACAGAAATACAGATGATGGTGAGTGAGTTTAAAAAACGTCGAGATTATTTTTGGAAAGAATTATGTTCTATTGAACGAATTACCTGCACATCACCACGCGGAGCATTTTATCTTTTCCCCAATGTGAGTGCATATTTTGGAAAATCTTATAATGGAAGAAAAATAAAAACGGCAGATGATGTAACCTACTTTTTATTAGAAGAAGAACACGTTGCCACAGTTCCCGGAACTGGTTTTGGAGCAAAAAATAATATTCGCCTTTCGTATGCGTGTTCCATGCAAGAATTGGAAAAAGCAGCTGAACGTTTAAAGAGTGGGTTTAAGAAGTTGAAATAAATTATTTTGTAAGATTACAAAAGTTTTTAAAACATTTGTAATCTCTATAAAGCGGAAAAGAATTATATTCTTCTCCGCTTTTGTATTTTACATCTCCAAAAGCGTTCCATTCTTCACCACTTTCCACACATGATTTTTTCCAAAATGATATGGGATGTACGTGTAATTCGGAACATCATATAAGACAATATCTGCTTTTTTCCCTACCTCAATACTTCCAATTTCGTGAGAGAGATTTAGTGCTGCTGCTCCGTTCAGTGTTGCCGCAGTAATTGCTTCCTCCGGAGTCATCTGCATTTGTGTGCAAGCAATCGTCATCATCATGGGCATTGAGTAACACATAGAAGAACCCGGATTAAAATCCGTTGCAATGGCTAATGGAATATCTGCATCAATAATTTTTCTTGCTGGTGCATATTGATGATGAAGAAAAAATGATGCTCCTGGTAATACTGTTGCAATGGTATCGGATTTTTTTAATGCTTCAATTCCCTTTTCTGTTAAACATTCCAAATGGTCAACAGAGATTGCATGAAGTTCTACACCCAGTTCTGTTGCACCAAAAGCAGAAAGCTGGTCCGCATGGATTTTAGATTGAATTCCATACTGCTGTGCTGTTTTTAAAATTTTTCGTGTTTGTTCAAGAGAAAAATAATTTTGTTCGCAAAACACATCACAAAATGTTGCAAAATTTCTTTCTACAACATAGGGAAGCATTTTTTGCAGTATTAACTCAACATAGTCATCAGGATTATTTTTATATTCCGGCGGAATTGCATGTGCACCGAGAAATGTTCCGACAATTGTTGCATAGTGATATTTTTTGAGTTCGTTAATAATATCTAAAATTTTTATTTCAGAATTATTATCTAAACCATACCCGCTTTTTATTTCTACCGTTGTTGTTCCGTGCTGCAATATTTGATTTAAAAATTGTTCTGCCTTGCGAAGCAATTCTTTTTTTGTTGCAACTCTCGTAGCATTCATAGTAGAAAGAATTCCTCCACCTTGCTGTGCAATTTCTTGATACGTTTTTCCTTCTGCCCGCATTGCAAATTCATTTTCTCTGCTTCCGGCAAAAACGGTGTGTGTGTGTGAATCTACAAATCCGGGAAGTGCAATTTTTCCTGTTGCATCAAGAATGTCAATATCATCAACAGAAATTTCGCTATCAATTTCATTAGTACTTATTTTTTTAATAAGTCCATTACGAACAAGTACATTGGCATTTTCTATAATGCCAAGTTCTTGCATTTCTTTTCCAACTTTTACTTTTTTTCCGTTTGCATTTACTGTTACAAGTTGGCGAATATTTTTTATAAGGAGATTCATTGTATGTGTTTTTACAAATGGATTCCTGCTTTCGCAGGAATGACATTTTTATTCATTAAAGTTTTTCAAAATTTCTAATACACTATTTATTGCTCTTGCTCTATGACTGCATTGATTTTTTTCTTCTGTCGTCATTTCTGCAAATGTTTTTTTATATCCTTGTGGAATAAAAAGCGAATCATATCCAAAACCATAATTTCCACGCGGAGTTTCTACAATTTCTCCTTCAATTTTTCCGCTAACAATTTTTTCTATTCCTTTCCCCACAATGGCAATAACGGTACGAAATCGTGCATTGCGTCTTCGCGGTGGAACTCCCTTTAACAGCGTAAGAAGTTTTTTGTTATTTTCTTCTTTGCTTGCGTTTTCTCCAGCAAAACGTGCAGAATAAATTCCTGGTTGTAATTCAAGATAGTAGCATTCCAATCCTGTGTCATCAGCAAGAGAAAGAATGCCTGTTGCATTGTACGCTTCTTTTGCTTTTTTGAGTGCATTGCCTTCTAATGTTGGTTGGTCTTCTATTGTTGTTGATGTGTTAGGAAAATCATTAAGATTTTTTAATTCAAATCCTGATGAGAAAAGCAATGAAACCATTTCTTCAAATTTATGATTATTTCGTGTTGCAATAAGGAGTTGTTTCATAATGGTTTTCGTGGGAAAAATCCATAATATAAATTAATACTACTGGTAACAAGGGTATAAGCGTTTAATATTATTAACGGCGTATTAGAAATTCCGATTGCTTGAATGAGAAGTAATATCGATGCAATGCAATAAAGAATAAGAAAGGATTTTTTTATAGAAATTGTTCCTGATTTAATGGTGGCAATTGTTTGCGGAATCCAACAGATTGCTAAAAAAAATAGACCGCCAAAACCAACAATATCAAAAATATTCATTGTAATGTTCTTTCAAGAAATAGACATAAATATAGAACCCCTTGCAAAATAACACAAGGGGTTTAGTTTTTCAATAAAGATATTACCAATTATTTTTTTCGGATGTACGTAATTTCCATTGTTTTCATTTCTTTTCCATTTTCCATCATGTACATTTCAAAAATGAGTTTATCATTATCAACCATTTGCCATACTTCTTTTGTTGCTTTTCCTTTTTCACCAGTCATAGGGTCATCCATCTTTCCTTGCATTACAAATTGGTCTTTTTCCATTTTTCCTTCACTCATGTACATCCCTGTTCCCATATTATCAATCCATGTGGAAAAATATTTTGAATTCATATTATCATATCCCATCATTCCCATTCCATGCATGGTCATTCCATTACCCATAGTGGAAGTAAATTCTTGTGCGAGATATCTTCCATCAAGTATCATTTTCATTTCTGCTTTTCCTTGTGAGGTAGAAGCCTGTGGTCCCATCCACATTCTTACTACAGCATCCCATGAACCAACAAAACCTTCCAACTTTTTATGATTTTGATTTGGTGTTGCCATTTCCATCCATTTTTTCATCATCTCATCATCTTGGGCATTACCTGCTGTTGCAAAAAAACAACAAAGTGTTAAAGCGAATAACAGTTTTTTCATAAAAAAATCCTGTAAATTAGTAAATGTATTATGTGAATTAGTTAATTAAATTCTTGTTTGAATAATGGATATTTTTTTTGTAAAAAACAACTTCTTTACTCAATCACCGCATTTTTTTATCATATAATAATATTAGAGAATTATTTTGGGAAATTGAAAAAATGTGATTATTATAATAGTAATTTACTAATATCAATTTAAAGGAGAATTACTATTATGTTTCAAAAGTTTCGCGAATATTTCACCTTTACCAAAAATGAGCAAAAAGTATTTTTCTTTCTTGCACTCATTTTCCTGACTGGTGCTTCCATCAAAGTAGTAAAAGCCTACACTACTGATGATGCAAAATCACAATTTGATTATTCCGCAAGTGATAAAAAATTTGCAGAATATTCAGAAAATCTCACCACTGAAATAGATTCTTCCGCAACACAAAAAGAAGAACCCAAAAAAGAAAAAAAATCAAAATCTTCTAAAGGAAAAAAATCCAAAATAACAGAAGGAACTATTAATATTAACACTGCTTCAAAAGAAGAACTCACAAAACTTCCCGGTGTTGGAGAAGGAATGGCAGAAAAAATTATTCTGTATCGAGATGAACATGGCGGTTTTAAGAAAAAAGAAGAATTACGAAAAGTAAAAGGCATTGGTGCAAAAAAATATGAAAAATTGGAACAATTTATTGAGGTACAATAAACGATGAGCAATCACACAGGAATAATTTTAGATGGAACACATATTACCCTTGCAGAAATTTTTCACAGTCCTAAAGGACGCTCTCTTGTTGGAATTGGTTCATTTCAATCAGCAATAAATTTTAATGATGCAGAAACTTTTTTGGGAAAAGGAACTTCACAACGTGAAAAAACTTTTGTAACGGAAATTGCTGCACTTTGCAAAAAAATTAAATTGAAACCAACAAAAATTTCTTTCGGAATAAGTACTAATGTAATGATGTCTCAAACTATTCCTGTGGATATAACACTTCCCGAAATCCAAACCGAACGACAAACACAATGGGAACTTCAACAATATTTTGTTGATGCAGAAATAGAAAATATTGCAACCGGACTTCTCCCTCCTATTACTGAAGGACAACAACCAACCAGCATTATGGTTGCAGTGCAAAATCCAGTAATTACTTTTCTCACCAACGTTGCCAAAAAATTAAAAAGCACATTGCACATTATTGATGCCATACCGTTTTGTGCAGAAGCATCGCTTATGTACAATTATCCGCAAATAACAAAACGAAGAGCAATGCTGATTGGAATTAAAGAACACAATTTTGATGTCAATGTTGTGTATGATGGAAAAAGTGTTCACACGGCTTCGTTTGAATGGACAACAAAAAATCCTGCGGAACATATTGCTAATGTAACCGAACAACTACAAGGAGAAATTATTTATCTTTACGGAAAAAATATTTCTCCGCAATTTGTGGATATCATAAAACAAAACGTTGTCTGCACCGTAGAAGTGTTTGATACCGTACGAAAAATCGCCATCACACCAAGTGTAAAAGAGATTGAAGAACTCAAACAACATAAATACGAATATTCTTCCGCAATCGGATTAGCGTTACGAACAGAATAATATGCAAGTCATCACCGGAAAATTTAAAGGAAGAAAACTTTCTACCGTACCAGACCTTTCTGTACGCCCTGCGACCCACCGAGTAAAAAGTGCTATCTTTAACATTCTTCAAAGCAGAGTTCATTGGAGCAGTGCAACGGTGTTGGATTTATATGCGGGAAGCGGAAGCATCGGCATAGAGGCATTAAGCCGCGGAGCAACTCATGTAACTTTTGTAGAAAATGATAAACGCGTTGCAGATTTTCTTAAAAAAAATATTACAAAAATCGGTGCAACAAACGAATGTGATATTCTTTTGTTAAGTGTAGAACAATTTTTAGAACGTCCCAGACAATCTTTTGATGTAATTTTTGTAGACCCGCCGTACGCACTGCAAACACTCTCCTCACTTCCGCTTACAATTTTTCAAAAAAATTTAGTAAAAGATAACGGATATATGATTATGGAACATCCTGCAAGCACAGAATTTCCGGAAAATACATTTTGCGAAATTGTTCTTCAACGAAAATATGGACGAACTACAGTAAGTTTTTTTCAAAAAAAATCTCAGACCACATGAAAATCGCACTCTATCCCGGCACGTTTGACCCCATCACGAACGGACATCTTGATATTATTGAACGTGCAATGACTTTATTTGATAAAGTGATTGTTACCGTTGCAAAAAATCTTTCCAAAACGCCAATGTTCTCTACCGAAGAACGTGTGCAGATGATTCAAGAAATTATCCGCACAAAAAAATACAAGAATGTTTCTGTAGAATCTTTTGAGGGATTACTTATCAATCTTGCAAAAAAGAAAAAAGCCGTAGCACTTATTCGTGGGTTGCGTGCTGTTTCGGATTTTGAATATGAAATGCAAATGGCGTTGATGAATAGAAAACAAGAAAATACCATCAGCACGGTTTTTTTAATGCCTCACGAAAAATACACCTACCTCAACTCCACCATCATTCGCGAATTAGCAACTCTCAATGGAAATATTAAAGATTTCGTTCCAGCAAATGTCTATCAACAATTAAAAAAGAAGTTGAGAAAATAATAGACTTTATAAAACATTCCACTTATCAAAAAATAATATTGTTGAGATTTCCATTCAAAATATATTCTAAAAAGAATTATTGGTCTCTAAAAAATAAAATCGAACAAATCCTGTTTAGATTTAAGCGACAAACCTTTAGGGCAAAGAATTTTTTATCCGAAGAAAAGTATAAGGTAAACTCAACAGTAATCTTAATTAAAGATACTTTTGGGAGTATTTTCAAAGCCGTTGGCTCTGTTGCCTTGCTTTTTACCATTGAACATTTTGCAACTGATTATTGGCAATCACATATCAATTTATTTCCTGATTGGCTAATTAGATTACAAGAATTACTTCCCAAACCAACTTATCCTGATGACCTAGATGCTGTAGTTGAACTGATTTCTGTTATAGCAAGTGTAACAGGAGTTATTTTGGCTTTATTTTATCCTATTCTTGCAACCATAGCAAGCACGGCATATGCAAAGGTTCACACCAGTATTAGAAATCTTTTACTTTACGAAAAAGAAACACAAGCATATTTAAGACGATTGACATACTTAACGGCAAGTTCAATTGCTGTTTTACTATTTCTGAGTTTTCATTTACTACCTGGTAATTTGGTTCTCTCATTTTTAGCTTTTTACGCTTTCACAACTCTTTTTGGAATCCTTAAAATCGGTTTAGGAGTTTACAATTTCTTTGAGCCAAGCACATTATCAGGAATAGTTCGGAAAAAGTTAACTGATACAATCAAGAATGTAACAACAGATGGAGAATATTGGAACGAAAGAAATTTTCAAAATCACAACTATAAACTTGCATTTGAGCAAACTGAAAATTTGTCCTTGCTAACAAGCTTGTGTCTTAAAGACGATGATTTAAAGGAATCATCTTTCAAATCAATCTTTCAGACTTCTCTTTACATTCTTCAATATTATCTACAACAAAAACCAAAAATTCCTATTGACAGTCTTTGGTTTCCTAATTCTTACCAACATCAGTCCTTTTTTGAGAGTGATATGTCATTAAGAGGAATATCACAACGCACCAACACTTTTATTCAACCAAAAGTAAAACAGAATCAATTTTGGCTTGAAGAACGAATAATAAGTAGTCTTTCAAAAGCTTTGAAAGCGGTTGTGGAAAGTGGGCACATAAATGTCTTAGGCGAATCAATTTTAATGACTCACTCTCTATTTGATTCATTAAGTGCAATAACTGATTTGAGAACTGGAGAGATATTGTTGAATAATCTTTTCTTAAACATAATTCTTATCAGCAAGAAAAAAGAAAAGAATGTTGATGTTTCAAATTATGAAGATTGGAAAGATGAATTAGGTTGTGTTCAGACATACTGCTATGCACTTCTAAGGTTTCAAGTTGGGCTTTTTGAAGTGACAACAAAATTCAATTTTGATAAAACAATTAGTGAATATAACAAAATTGATTGGGAAAAGAAGGGCACGGTTTACTCCACCGATTTTATACCAGACCTTTACGAATCATTAAATAAGTACCAGCATTTTATTGAAAATGAAAAAGCGATTGAAGGAAAACAAATAACTCCCGATTGGTATTTTCGGCAATCTCTGATTGCAGAATATTTGAGAGTAATTTCAGAAAAGATTCAGTCATCAATAGTTTTATTTGATTCACATCTTCTCACATTAGCCAATCATTTTGACAATGAAAATAATTCGCTACTCTCAACCTTTACAGCACAAATTGGTTTAGAAATTCTGCACAAACTCAATTACAGAATTAGTGAACTGAAGCCCACGTTAGTTGACCTTGACAAAATTGAAGTTTGCAAAGGTGAATTTAAGTGGGTAAAACCGAATTTTGATGAAATTGAAAATTTGTTGAAAGGATATGAAAAAAAATGTTTTGCAATCATTTTTAAAAACATTCAAAAACTTTCTACTGTAAAATGGAATAATCAGTTTCCCGATGTTTTTGCTCATGCCTATTCGCTTGCATTAATTCATTTGAATGAATGTTTTGCAAAAAATGATTCGACTGAATTTCAAAAATGTTTTCCAGATTTCTTAAAAGCCTCTATAAATGCTTTTAGTAATCTTAATAAGGCATTTAAACATTATGACAAACCGCAAAATATTTCATATCAAACACTCATCGACTTAATGGAAATCAGCGGCTATAGCTATATTTACTCTGTAATTTATAAGAAAGAAGAATTTTGGACTTGCGTTAAAACGGCATGGGATAAGAATTTTGCTCCGACAAAAGAAAATATTGAACTATTGGTCATATACCACGAATATTATGAAACCAACTTGCATGGAACTGGCATAAATTTCCATGAAAGAAGTCAAAGAGAAAAAACTCTTGGATATGTAGTTCACAGTTTAGGATTACAAGCAAAAGACATGAATGATTTAACTATAAAACCATTTATCAAAAATTCCTATCATTCTATTTTACATAATGTTGCTGAACTTTTTATAGAGATTTATCTTTTCACTTTTCTAGAAGCTAAGAGTGCAACTACATTAATGCAAAGAGAATTCTTCGAAAGTTGGTGTTGGAATATTGATAATCCAAACACAAAAAGCTATGATGATTTCTGAAACAGATAGACTCTCTATTAGTGATACAAACATACACGATGAACAAGAGCATTATTTATACATGTTTATGGACGACTTTAGTGAAAATATAGTACCCATCTATAGTCTTAAATACAAAAACGTACAATGTACTTTAACACCAGCCAATAAAAATTTTCAAGAGCAGTTGAGCAAATTACTCCCATCTTATCAGAATCATTATAAGAAAGACTTGAATGATATTATCTTGAGAACAATTCAATTCATTGCACAACATTTAGTACATTATGGATATTTAATTCTGGAACTCGTGATACAAAAAGATATTAATAAAAAAGTAAGTTATAGGCTTGAAAGTATCTGTGGAAAAGAAGTTAAAATTGATAATAATAATATTATTCAAATAATTCATGATAATACAGCAGAATATCTTAAAATTTTTAAGCCAATCGTTATACCTATAGAAAAATGTTTTGTAATTGAATTTCCAAAATCGTTAGGAGGTAAAGAAAAATATTTAAAATTTCTGCAGGAGCTTAAAGAACTAGGACAACAAAACCCTATTATGAGTTACTTTGGAAATCCTTTAACAGAACAAAAAGGTTATGACATAACTAAGCATCAGAGATTATATGACCTTGAACTTTGGAGAAAAAGTAAAGTTTATAATTGGCATCATAGAGAAAGTAACGGTAAATTATTTTCGGGTTATTACTATTTCTACAGGCATTTGCAATTTCAAAAATCAAAAATAGAGTTGCGAAATTTTATTATTGAACAACTTAAAGAGATAATTTCAAAACTCTCAGAGAAATTGGGAAGTAAAACCGAATTAAATATTGAAGGATTAATTTCAATAGCAAAAATTGATGAGGCCCTTGAACAATGGAGAACAGGAAAATTAGAACTAAACAGTATAAATGAATTATTATAAGTAATGAATGTTAGCCAAATTAATTTCCTCAAAAAAAAATTCAATAAAACATGAAAAAATTAATCTCATACACAGCAGTAATTGAAAAACCACTATGTCTGTATTCACCTACCATGTAGTAGAAACATCGTATTGTTCTGCACTCAAAATACTCTTCTCACCACCCAAACCCAACAACGTACCGGGTTTAATCCATGCAGAATGTATGTCTGTTATGACCTTAGGTTCTGCAATTTTTTCTCCTTCCCGAATTTTATTGAATCAAGTTGCAGTATTTGCTCAATGGGAAAATGAAAAATCTATAGACACCTTTTTAAGCAACAACAGCATTGGCAAAATCGTAGCAAATGGCTGGCATACACGATTAACATTTTTAAGGCAATGGGGAACAATAAGCGAATTTAAAATTCCTCATGAAAACCTTGAACAAAATTCTACCGCTCCCGTTGTTGCCGTAACGCTTGCCCGCATGAAATTGTTTGAAGTTCCACGATTCATTCATTGGGGCAGACCTGTAGAAAAATTAGTTCGCGACCATCCGGGAACACTATTATCGTTGGCTTCCATTAGATTTCCGCGTACGGTTTCAACGTTTTCAATTTGGAAATCTCAAAAAGAAATGACGGATATGGTGTATGGACAGAGTCCTGTTCCACATCCTCAAAGACATCTCAACGCAATGAGGGAAAGAGAAAGAAAAGATTTTCATTTTGAGTTTACCACTTTACGATTCAAACCAATTTCAGAATTTGGTGAATGGAACGGACAAAAAAATATTATCTCTCACCTTAATGGATTTAGCGTATCCTAAACAAAAATTTCAAGATTGGTGTACTCAACAATGGGTAATATGCGGCGGCACAAAAATTGACCCAGAAAAATTTTCATGGTTAATGGGTCCATTTGGAAATATATATGGAATCGGTGAGGAATTTATAAACCAATTAGCCCAAAAAGAAAATTTACTTATTGAAAGAGAGAAAAAATCTCATGGCTTAATCCCTTCAATAAAAATGCTGAATTTAACAGAGCATGAATTATCTTTTTTATCCCCAAAAGTAATTGAGTTTTATGAACATACGGCTCAATATCATTTAGCACTCTCAGTACATTGGAATCCATTTTTTAAATTTTTCGGAATTTTAGTCAACAATTTATTTAGCAACAGAATAAATCAATTAAACATTCCAACCAACGATGGAACAACATCCTTAAACAATGAAATCATTACTCTCGTAGACCCTGCATCTAATACAGTACAATATACGATATGGCTCAGAACTTCTCATGGTCAAGTTATTTATTCCGGCTTGTATGGTACATGCACATTACCTTCAGGAAAAACATGTATCAAAGCGGTGTTCCCTTTGCCACAAGGAAATGCAACAGTGATAATGTCTCCCAGTGTTGGAGCAAATGGTGAAATGATTTTGGATTCCTCTGGAAAAAAAATTGGTGATGCCGGTTTTTATTTTTTATTAAAGGATTCTAACGGAAATTATTGGACTAAATTTGTTGGTTCTTTTCGTGATAGATTAACTATCGGTACAAAAAATGAACACCTTTTCGCAACACAACTATTAACAATTTGGAATTATAAAGCAGTTACGTTTAATTATAACATAGAACGAATATGATAATTATAACTGTTATTCCCCTGTTTTAAAAAACAACAAAAATGTCTATAAAAAAAGTCTTCTTACATTTATAAGTTACATGTCATACATGGAAGAAATATATTTTCACACGGAACGGGAGTTAGATAAAAAATCACTTGAGCAAGTTCTATCGAATTGTTTGGGTGCTGATAAATTTCTATGGATAGAGGATTTTGATAAATTTATACTAACCAATGAACTTGACCAGACTCAAACATATATATCAAAAAAGACATCTTCTAAAGGATTTAAATTTTACTATTTCATATTTTCCAACTATGGAGAAAATTTATCTCTAAGACAAAGAATAGAACTGTTAAAGGTATTATCCAAAAAAGAAAATATACAAATAATTTCAACAGACGATGAGGTTAATCCTTGGAGCAAAGTGTTGGTAGAACCCACGGGACAATCATCTACCATTATTATTATAGATACAGATGACGATAGTTTGACGATTGATAGGTTTTACAATTTTCCGTTTGGAGATTTTAGTACAAAGACAAAACTGACTGATAAAGAACTACATCTTTTAAAACAAATAATTGCAATAAAGTATCCGAACATTAATATTCATCATGGATTTGATGGACCAGGTGATTTTAACAGGGCGAAAAAGAGTTTTGAACTATTAAGTTTGTTTGAAAACCATTATACAATAGTTCCAAATGGAAAAAATGAGTGGTTAGACAAAAATGAAAAATCTGAATTATTTGTTAGTTTTATGAAGTCATTCCAAAAATATTTAAATAAAGAACTATGCATTTTTCCAAGTAATTATAGTGAAGTGAAAAATATTGAGGGAGGAAGTGATAGCGAGGAATATTGTTTAGTGCTCACTAAAGACAAAGCGGAAAAAATAATCTATAAACAAAGACGAAAATCATGGATTATCTGATAACAAACGTTTACAACCAACAGGATAAATAGCTTCGACAGAGATTATCATTGATATTCTCCGCGAAAATGCGGAATTTAATTTTCATATTTTCTGCAAAAAAATATTCATACTTTAAGAGGATTAAACAATAAAACTATGAAACCACTATCAAACATGAAAAAATTAATCCAAATGTTTTTTACAACCCCACCGCAGTAATTCCTACTAAAACCATAGAAGAAAATTGAATTTCTCTATATCCAGAAATTTTGTCCTACCAAAAATGCCTTTTCTTCATACTCTCTTATCTTTTGTCCTGCTATTATTGACAATTCGTCGTATTGAGAAATACTACCCTTTGTTATTTTTCAAAAACTGAATTTTATTTTTGGCATACACTTTGCTTTTCTATGAGACAAATAACAAAACACAATAATCTATCACAATTATGGAGATTTTATGATTGTACATTTTGTCAATAACGAAGTATTACAGCCTCGTAAAAATAAATATTTCTACAACTACCATGATACACAAAAAAATCCGATGGTTGTTCATGAAGAAGAAAATGCTTTTCACATTGTTGCAGAAATTCCCGGGGTGAAAAAAGAAGATGTAAAAATTTCTTTTCAGGATAATACGTTGTTGATACAAGGAGAACGAAAATATCATACAAAAGAACAACGCCAATGGCTGCGAAGAGAAATTTCTTACGGAAAATTTGAACGAACTATTTCTTTTAATTCTGCTGTAGATAGTGAAAAGATTTTCGCTGAATATAAAGATGGAATATTACATATAATGGTTCCGAAACAACAACCAAAAAATATATCACCCAAAGAAATTACTATTCAATAAAAAAGAAAGGAAAATATGTATGAATACCACCTATGAACAATTAGTGCAAGTTGCACCGTTAGCAGATATAGAAGAAGTGAATGATAAATATATTCTCTCTATTGATATGCCGGGAATGAAAAAAGAAGATATTCGTGTTACGTTGGAAAATGGAAATCTCGTTGTTTCGGGAAAACCAACTTTTCCAATTCAATCAAAAGAATTAGTAGAAAATTTTGCGAAAGAATATTTTCGCACATTTTCTCTCGGCAATGATATTGATGCTTCTTCTATTGAAGCACAGTACGAGTTTGGCGTAGTGTCTGTAACACTTGCCAAAAAACCACAATACAAACCAAAACAAATATTTATTCAATAAATTTATTTTGAAAGGAATATCACTATGTCGCTCATCAAAAGAAGCCCCAGAAGTGAAGTTAGTTTTTGGAATCCGGAATATTCTCTTCCAACATTTTCTTCGCTACAAAAAGATATTAACAGAATGTTTTCAAACTTTCTTCGCAATGATGGTGAAGAAGGAATTTCTTCAGAAACATGGTACCCCGCAGTAGATATTGCCGAAGATGGAGATAACTATATTGTAAAAACAGATTTACCCGGACTGAAAAAAGAAGATGTAAAGGTTACATTGAACAACAACGTTCTTACAATTTCCGGTGAAAAAAAACATGAAGAAGAAAAAAAGGGAGAAAATTATTACCGAGTAGAACGCAGTTATGGAACATTTGAACGCTCCTTCACTGTTCCCGGTACAGTAAAAGGTGATACAGTAGATGCAAAATTTACTGATGGTGTTCTCACGGTTACTCTTCCCAAAACCGAAGAAGCAAAACGAAAAGTTATTGAAGTGAAGGTGAAGTAACACGTTTTGTGTGTTCCGCAGTTTTTTTGCGGAATAGTCAGAATCCAGTATAACCCTGTCCCGAAAAATCGGGATAGGGTTTTTTGTTTTTCTTCCTTTCGTTCTTATATCCAACTTTTCTATATTACTTAATGGAAAATATAAATTGGGTTTTTGTTAACGAAAAAATTCGTGTTCTTCTCAATTCCAATCAAAGTTTGTTGGAAAAAAATATTATACAGGGAATTATTCATTATCTCGACGTAGATGAATATGAAATGGCTCTTGAATTATTATGTCTCGCTCTTATGAATGTAGATAATTTTCCCTTAGGTGAATTAGAAACAATGTACGAATTGGCAAAACAATTGAACTTAGATAAAGAAAGTGTATTTGATGATAATTTCTGGATGAACTTTACTACTGCTTTGGATAAACGACGTAAAAATGAGACCACATAATATTACAACTATTCATAAAAAAATTTTTCAGTGGTATGCAAAAAATGCACGTTCGTTACCATGGAGAGATGGGAGAAATATCAACAATCCGTACCGAATACTGCTTTCGGAAATAATGTTGCAGCAAACACAAGTCAATCGCGTAATACTATTTTATAAAGCATGGCTCAAAAAATTTCCAACATTTTCTGCATTAGCAAAAGCAAAACAATCCGATGTACTTCGCCAATGGTCCGGATTAGGTTATAATAATAGAGCAATCCGATTTCATCAAATCGCAAAAATTGTTGTAGAACAACACAACAATACACTTCCAAAAACCGCAGAAGAATTGCACAAACTTCCGGGAATTGGAAAATATACCACTCATGCTATTCTTTGCTTTGCATTTGAACAACAAGTTCCCGTTGTAGATGTCAATATTCGCAGAGTTCTCACTCGCCTTTTGTGGAAAACACATTCTTATTCAGAAATGAAGCTAGAAAAAGAAATTTGGAAAATTGCCGAACAAATCCTCCCCAACTATTCTGCCTCCATTTGGAATCAAGCGTTGATGGATATTGGAGCAACAATCTGTACAGCACGAATGCCAAAATGTGCGGAATGTTTTTTACAAAAAAACTGTGCATCGGCATTTTCTATCTCATCAGAAAAAAAATCTCTAAAGAAAAAAGAACCATCCTATAAAAATATTCCCCGCAGAATTTATCGCGGAAGAGTTTTGAAAATCTTACATACAAAAAAATCCACACCAAAAAAAATTGCAGAGCAATTATGGAGTGAAGCAACTGTAGAAGATATTCAATGGATTGAAGAAGTTTTGCAAAAATTACAAAATGATGGTTTGATAGAAAAACGAAAAAATGTTTTTAGTATTAGAGAATGAAGGTTGGAATGTATCATTATACATTTCCCTCCTTTTAGGAGGGAATACAAGGGTGGTATCTTTTCCTTTTTACAAAATTTCCTTGTACATTGAAATCTAATTAATAACTAAAATTGAGTCTCAAATGAAAACTCTAACTATAGAACAATCCTACAAAGCAATGTTTTTATTTTTAGAATATTATTATCAATTAACACATGCAGATGATATCGGTGCTTTACTTGGAAGCATGCAATTACTACATGATGGAAAACCTGCTGATGCTGCTATGTGGGAAGAATGGATTGATGTCTGTAAATCTGTATTGAACCAAGAAATAAAATAAAAGTCTATGTCAGAAAATATTGCTACACTACGTTCAGAAAATTTAGTCAAAAAATATAAAAAGCGAACTGTTTCCAACAACGTTTCTGTTGAGGTAAAACAAGGAGAAATTGTCGGATTATTAGGTCCAAACGGAGCAGGAAAAACTACGACATTTTATATGATTGTAGGAATGGTGCGTCCTGATGGCGGAAATGTTTTTTTGGATGAAAAAAATATCACCAAACTCCCCATGTATAAACGTGCAAGAGCCGGCATCGGATATTTACCGCAAGAAGCATCCGTTTTTCGTACCATGAGCGTGCGAAATAATATTCTCGCAGTTTTACAAATGACGAAACTTTCTAAAACAGAGCAACACAAACGTTGTGATATGTTGTTGGAAGAATTTGGGCTAACCCACATCACTAATAGTAAAGGGTACATGCTTTCTGGTGGTGAGCGGCGACGCACAGAAATTGCACGAACATTAGCAACAAATCCAAAATTTATCTTGCTGGATGAACCTTTTGCGGGTATTGACCCAATTGCGGTAGAAGAAATTATGAAAATTATCAAAACACTTCGCAATAAAGGAATTGGTGTTTTAATCACAGACCATAATGTTCACGAAACGCTTTCCATTACTGATAGGTCATATCTTCTTTTTGAAGGAAGAATTTTAAAAGCCGGAACAGCAGAACTTTTAGCGAACGACCCCGAAGCACGAAAATTGTACCTTGGAGAAAATTTCAAGTTAGAAAGATATGATAATTGACAATGTAAAATTAAAAATTCTAAAATTTATATAAGAGAAAAATAGCCACGAACCTTTAGGTCGTGGACTGAAAATTACAAAAACGTTTTGGGCTTTAGCCAAAGCATTTTTGACTAAAGTCAAAAAATAAAATAATATTTTTCTTCCCACGAGTTAAAACTCGTGGCAATTTACTTTATCACTATGTCCTACCAAGTAACAGCACGAAAATGGCGTCCACTAATATTTGAAGATGTTATCGGACAAACACACGTATCCAACACACTTCGCAATGCACTAGCAACAAACAGAGTTGCTCACGCATTTATTTTTACCGGAACTCGCGGATGCGGAAAAACTACCACTGCACGCATTCTCGCACGAGCCGTAAACTGTCTCAATCCAAAAGATTTTAATCCATGTAATGAATGTGAAGTGTGTAAAGAAATTTTAGAAAATCGTAGCATGGATGTGATTGAAATTGATGGTGCATCCAATCGCGGCGTAGAAGAAATTCGCAACTTGCGAGAATCCGTTCGTTACGTTCCCACCAGAGCAAAAAAGAAAGTGTATATAATTGACGAAGTACACATGCTCACCAAAGAAGCATTTAACGCACTGCTCAAAACATTGGAAGAACCACCATCCCATATTTTATTTATTTTTGCCACAACGGAAATTCACAAAGTTCCCGCAACAATACTTTCACGATGCCAGCGATATGATTTCCGCAGAATCAGTGTAGAAGAAATTGTTGCACGTCTCCGCTTCATCGCAGAAAATGAAAAAATTACAATTGATAACGATGCACTGCTCATCATCGCAAAAAAAGGCGATGGCTCTATGCGTGACGCTCAAAGTATTTTTGACCAAGTGGTTTCATTTTGCGGAACACAAATTTCCGCTCAACAAGTTTCCACCGCATTAAATATTGTTGACCAAGAATTATTTTTCCGATTATCCAACGCCATCCACTCGCACGATACAAAAGAGGGATTAACAATTATTGATGATGTTATTCGTTCCGGTTATGATAGCAAAGAATTTGTTTCGGGATTAGCAGAACATTTTCGCAATCTCCTTATTACCAAAACTACTAACACTACACAACTCATCGAAGAATCCGAAATTCACAAACAGCAATACGCAGAGCGTGCAAAAGAGTTTTCCGTGCAAGATATTTTGCGTCTCATAAAAGTTGCTACGGATTTGGAACTTTCCATTCGTTATGCACATCAACCACGATTTAAATTGGAAGTTGCTGTTGTGCAAATGACGAAAATGGAATCTTCTGTAAAAATTGATGAACTCCTCTCTTCTCTGGATGAACTAAAAAAAAAATCCATTAACGAACCAATAACTCCGCAAAAAAGTTTTTCTGCAGAACACTACAAAGTTGCAGAACCAAAAAGTACGTACACCGTTCAAAAAAAATCGGTAACAGAAACTATTACTGAAAACTCTGTTACCATTTCACTCACCACTGTTCACGAACAATGGAATTCCCTTCTTGAAGAAGTACGAAAAAAGAAAAGTTTTGTCGGAACAATTATGCAGGAAACTGCTCCGCTTGATATTCTTCATGATACATTGCGTTTGCAATGTAAAGATGAGTACCACCTTTCTACCATTAAACGCAACAAAGATTTTTTGACGGAAATTCTTAATACGCTTTTAAAAAGCAAATTACGTCTTGAGCCAATTCTTGGAACACAAGATTCTATTATAATTGAGAAAAAAACTATTCCAACAATTCCGCAAGAACAACCAAAACAGACTCAAAGTCCAATGCTCGAAAAAATGATAAAGGATTTTGGTTTGGAGAAGGTGTGAAAAGTGTGAAGTATGAATGATGAAGGATGAAGAAAAAAAATCTTTTTGAAATTTACAGAATAGTCACGACATTTATGTCGTGGAAAAATAGTATTTAATATTGTACGGCTTTAGCCAAAAAATAAAAATCTATAAATTATATGAATTACACCTGTAGGAAATTAGCGAAACACAATGAAATTGACACAAGAAAAAATAGACAAACGAATTATCGAACTTCTTAAAAAAGCAAAGAACGTTTTCGAGGAAATTCAGAAAAATGCACAAGATTTTAGCATTATTACCACAGTTAGAGAAAGTCTTTACCATGACAAAACAACTGAAATTTATTTCGGAACAATTTCAATTTTAGAAATTCTTTATAGCAAACAATCTTCTCAAATCAAAGAACTTTCTCTTGAGTATAAAAGAATCATGGCAGCTAAGCATAGTCAAGACATTATGGATGGAACATTACTCTGTTCGCTTATAGGAATCTTGACAAATTTGCAAATAGAGATTAACGAAGGACTTCTCAACACAATACAACAACAAGTTTCTGGAGAAATTCTAACGGACTTTTTAGTATTAGCAAAATCAGCTTATTCGGAGAATAACAAAGATGTTAGCGCCGTTCTTGCTTGTGCGGCCTTGAAAGACGCTTTGAAAAAATTAAGTGTAATAAACGGTTTAACTGTTTCTGAAAAAACTATGACCGAAGTTATTAACGCACTAAAGTCAAAAGGAATAATTCAAAGCACTCAACATTCTTTATTGCAACCATATACTAAACTTCGCAACAAAGCATTTCATGCGGACTGGGATAAATTTGATAAAGCAGAGGTTGGAAGTTTAATTTCCTTTACAGAAGAATTTATACGAAAAAATTTTGGATAATGGCGAGATAACTTCTATAAACCATACTACTCAATTGAAAACATCCATAATAAAAATCTATCTTTTGCTTGCACTCACCCCACTCACCGCACAGCAAAAACTCCTCATCCCAATGGATGCCAAGCAAACCAATCACCTTAAAGCGTACGGTATTGCGTACTGGGCATTAGAAAAAAATATCGAAGTGGATTGGATGTTAAACTATCGTGGCGGAAGTTTTTTAGTTAATAACATTCCCCTTCTTGCCAACGAATGCAGAATACGCGGTGTATTATATGAAGAACTTGCAGATTATACAAAAATATTAAGCGAAGTCAATGCAGAAAACAGTAACACAGAGTCCGTCCGATTAGAAAAACCACCGAAAATAGCTGTGTACGTTCCAAAAAATTTTAAACCATGGGATGATGCCGTAACACTCGCCTTAGAATACGCAGAAATTCCCTACACAAAAATTTGGGATGATGAAGTGTTGCAAGGAAAACTTTCCGAATACGATTGGCTGCATCTCCATCACGAAGATTTTACGGGACAGTACGGAAAATTTTACGCATCACAACACAACACACAATGGTATAATGAACAACAACTCACCTACGAACGCAAAGCCAAAGAACTTGGTTTTAAAAAAGTCTCCGAAGAAAAAAATGCTGTAGCACAAGCCATCAAAACCTACGTAGCCAACGGCGGGTTTATGTTTGCGATGTGTTCCGCCACGGATAGTTATGATATTGCTTTAGCAGCAGAAGGCATTGATATTTGCGATGTGATGTTTGATGGGGACCCGCCGGATGCAAACGCTCAACAAAAATTGGATTTCACCAAAACATTTGCATTTCAAAATTTCACACTGGAAACAAATCCATTCCGCTACGAATATTCTGATATTGATAATCCACAAAGTGAACCCGTACCCATTCGCGACCCTTCTACTGATTATTTTACGTTGTTTGATTTTTCTGCAAAGTATGACCCTGTTCCCACCATGCTCATTCAAAATCATGTTAATATTGTAAAAGGCTTTATGGGACAAACAACGGCATTCAAAAAAAATCTCATCAAACCAGGAATAATTATTTTAGGTGAACGTGAAGAAAGTGACGAAGTAAAATATCTCCACGGAAATTACGGACGCGGTACTTTCACTTTTTACGGCGGACACGACCCGGAAGATTATCAACATGCTGTTGGCGACCCACCTACTGATTTGAATCTCCACAAAAATTCTCCCGGCTACCGATTAATTTTAAATAATATTTTATTTCCCGCAGCAAAAAAGAAACAACAAAAAACATAATGGAAGATTTGTTTGGTTTTTTGTAGATTGAGTTTCCTTCATTCAAAAATTATTTTACTTATTTCTTATGGATAAATTTATAGTACGTGGTGGAAAAAAATTACAAGGCACTGTACAAATCAGCGGAGCAAAAAATGCTTCACTAGCCCTCATGCCCGCAACACTTCTTGCCAGCGGAAAATATGAACTCCGCAACACTCCCAACTTACGCGATGTCAATACCATGTGTAAATTATTACAAACAATGGGGGTTACATTTGAGCGAGAGCAAACAACATTATTTGTGAATACCTTTAGAGTGAACAAATTTGAAGCACCCTACGAACACGTAAAAAAAATGCGAGCTTCCATTTATGTATTGGGTCCGCTCGTTGCCCGTTATGGAAAAGCAAAAGTTTCACTTCCGGGCGGCTGTGCTTGGGGACCGCGTCCGGTAAATCTTCACATAGAAGGAATAAAAAAACTGGGAGCAAAAATTGATTTGGAACGCGGTTATATTATTGCTTCCGCAAAACGATTAAAGGGAGCAAAAATTTCTTTTGAAATTTCCAGCGTTGGTGCAACAGGAAATGTTCTCATGGCAGCCGTGCTCGCAAAAGGAACAACAAAAATAGAAAATGCAGCAATTGAACCGGAAATTATCAACCTTGCAGAAATGCTTGTGGCAATGGGAGCAAAAATTCACGGTCTCGGAACAACAACATTAGAAGTTGAAGGTGTAGATGAACTTCATCCAACCACTGTTACCACTATTCCCGATAGAATAGAAGTTGGAACACTTTTAGTTGCAGCAATGTTGTGCGGTGGAAAATTGCGAATAGAACAATGTCAGCCGGAACATCTTTCCGCGGTTATTGCAAAATTAGAAAAAGCAGGAGCAAAAATTCTTATAGAAAATTCAACAATCGAAATCACCCCGCCAAAAAAAATACAACCTACGGATATTATTACTTCACCTTATCCCGGATTTCCTACCGATATGCAATCTCAGTGGACAACATTGATGAGTGTTGCTGATGGTGCATCAACCATTACTGATACAATTTATACCGATAGATTTAAACATATTCCCGAGTTGATACGATTAGGAGCAAATATAGAAGTGAAAGAAAATGTTGCCGTAATTCGCGGAGTAAAAAATCTTGTTGGTGCAAAAGTAATGTCCACAGATTTGCGTGCTTCTGCTGCACTTATTTTAGCGGCATTAAAAGCGAAAGGTGAAACAGAAGTGTTACGCATCTATCATTTAGATAGAGGATATGAAATGTTAGAAAAAAAACTTTCTGCGTTAGGTGCAAATATTAAACGTGAGGTTGGTGAGGAGTTTTGATTAAAAAATTTCTCTACTTCACCAGCATCATACGTTTTCTAAATACCTCAGTTTTACCAGATTCATTTTTGTAGCGACATTCATAAA
>CALETH010000030.1 GCA_937920105.1 uncultured Bacteroidota bacterium | reverse complement strand
CTATGGAACCGGATAGTACCATGGTATTAACAGTACCATCTGCATTAGGGTTCCATCCGGTAACAGTACCAGTTGAAGTATTAATAGCAGCAAGGCGGTTTCTTGGCTGCCCTCCTACACTACTAAAATAACCTCCCACATACAATGTGGAACCGGATAGTGCCATGGTATTAACAGTACCATCTGCATTAGGGTTCCATACGGTAGCAGTACCAGTTGAAGTATTAATAGCAGCAAGGCGGTTTCTTAATGAATCTCCTACACTACTAAAAGAACCTCCCACATACACTATGGAACCGGATAGTACCATGGTATTAACAGTACCATCTGCATTAGGGTTCCAATTCATATCAAGTGTTTTATTAGAAAGTATATGGGCAATATTGTTGCGAGCGGTTTTTCCAACCATGGTAAAAAAGCCACCTATATACCATCCACCAGAACCATCGGGAATAACAATACTTATTTTACCATTCACTTTAGGTAATGTTAAATCTGGTGTTCCTGTTGTAAGGTCTACAATAGTACCTCCCCCAATGTATGGACCAACAGAAGTAAAACTTCCACCGATATACATGGTATCACCTTTCATAACCATTGTTTTTACTTCACCATCAGTAGTATAAAGAGAATCAAACTCCGTTTGAGAAAAGAGTGTAGTAACAAATACAAACAGTATAAGACTGTATTTTTTCATAATTTTTGCTCCTTAAAATAAGAATAAATAAATACATGAGAAGTTATCTTTATTTTTTTAAAAAAACAAGGAACTATTCTCAAAAATTATTCTTATTTTAATACTACTTATGAATACTTCTGTACGTATTGGAATTCTTGGCGGCGGACAACTTGCCCGCATGTTTCTGTATGCAGCACAAAAACTTGGCTGCACTGTTGCTATTTTTGATAACGAAAATAATTCTCCTGCTGGAAAAATAATACCTTACCACACTATTGGCTCTATAGAAAATCATTCTCTTCTAAAAAAATTTGCTTCTGAGTGCGAGGTTGTTACCTTAGAAAATGAATTCATAGATTATCACCATCTTTTGTTTTTAGAAAAACAAGGGATAAAAGTTTTTCCATCTTCACATACCATTAAATTAGTTCAAGATAAATTTTTGCAAAAACAAACATTGCAAAAGTATGGGATTCCTGTTGGAACATTTTTAGATGTAAATTATGTAAAAGATTTTCAAAGAATTTCTCAAGAACTTGGTTTACCATTTATTCTAAAATCTCGTAAAATGGGATATGATGGTTATGGTAATGCAACTGTTGATAATAAAAAATCATTTCATCAAGCATGTCAAAAACTGAGTTCTCGTCATTCATTACTTCTCGCAGAAAAGTTTGTTGATTTTTCTATGGAACTTGCCGTAATGGTTGTTCGTACAAAAAAAGAAACAAAAGTGTATCCTGTAGTAGAAACAATTCAAGAAAATCATATTTGCAAAATTGTTCTTGCATCAGCAAAAATTTCATTGTATAAAAAGAAACTTGCACAAGAAATTGCTGTTGCTGCAATAGAATCTGTAAAAGGATATGGATTATTTGGTGTGGAAATGTTTTTTACAAAAGATGAAAATATTTTGGTGAACGAATTAGCACCACGTCCGCACAATTCCGGACATTATACAATTGAAGCATGTTATACATCTCAATTTGAAAATCATATTCGTGCAATTTTGGATTTGCCACTCGGTTCAACAGAAATGGTGCTACCATCTGCAGTGATGGTAAATTTATTAGGAAAGAAAAATCCAAAAAATATTTTACAGAACTATAAAAACTTGTTTGGTTTTGATGATAAAATCCATCTTCATCTTTATGGAAAAGAGCATTCACGAATTGGCAGAAAGATGGGACACATTACATTAGTAGGAAGAAATCAAAAAGAACTTTTACAAAAAGCATTGAAGATAGAAAAGAAAATTTTTGTGTAATGAGGAAAAAACTTCCCCCTCCTATTTATAGGAGGGTTAGGGGTGGTCGGAAAAGACAAAAACGACCACCCTTGTATTCCCTCCTTAAAGGAGGGAAATTCAATATTTTCCTAAACAAAATTGATTATAATATTTCACTAAAATTATTTTGTCATGAAAAAAACATCTCCAAAAAAAAATGCTGTAGTGGGAATTATTATGGGAAGTGATTCTGATTTTCCTACCATGAAAGAGGCCATTGCAGTATGTAAAGAGTTTGGCGTTGCTTGCGAAGTGGATATTGTTTCTGCACACCGTACACCAAATTTCATGGCACACTATGCTTCCACTGCTCACAAACGCGGAATCAAAGTCATCATTGCGGGTGCAGGCGGCGCTGCACATTTACCAGGAATGTCCGCTTCACATTTTCCGTTGCCAGTTATTGGCGTTCCAATCAAAACTTCATCGTTGGATGGCTTAGATTCCCTCCTTTCTATTGTGCAAATGCCCGGAGGTGTTCCTGTTGCAACAGTTGCCATTGGCAACGCAAAAAATGCCGGACTTCTTGCTCTACAAATTTTAGCAACTTCTGATAAAAAACTTTTGCAAAAATTAATTGCATATAAAAAGAAATTAGAAAAAGAATCAAAAGAGAAATCTCGGAGAATTCATCAGAAGTTAGAAGTCAAGAGTTAGAAGGAAAAATAATGATGAAATTTTTATTTCCTTATTCTACTTTTTACTTCATAGAGTACTGTAAAATCCATGTCGTTTAAAGATTCCTCGCTACGCTCCCGATATATACGGGACAAGTCGGAATGACAATCTTTCAGTACTCTCATAGATAATCATTATATCATTCAATCATAGTTTTAGAAAAACATAGTCGTATGCGAAAACTTTCTCACGATGAAATTGCCCAACACCGTACACCTCTTCCCGATATTTCTTCTCGTGAACGCTTTCCTATTTATGCTTTAGCAGATAATATTAGAAGTTTATACAACGTTGGCTCTCTCTTTCGCAGTTCTGATGGTGCAATGCTCAGCAAATTATTTCTCACCGGTTTTACACCAACTCCTCCTCGCAAAGAAATCGAAAAAACTGCTCTTGATGCAACCAAAACTGTTCCGTGGGAATATTATCAAAATCCGTTAGATGCAATTGCAGTACTAAAAAAACAGAATGTTAAAATTTGTGTGGTGGAATTAACAACGGAAAGCAAACCCTACTATATTCTTCAACAAAAAGATTTTCCATTGTGTATTGTGGTGGGAAATGAAATCACGGGAGTTTCAAAAGAAATTATTGAGCAGGCAGATATGTCTATAGAAATTCCCATGTTTGGATATAAACAATCTCTCAATGTTGCCGTTGCGTACGGTATTGTATTATATGATTGTATTAGGATACTTTCTCATCCGATGCTAAAGTAAAATAATCGGTTTTTTCTAATGTATGAATACGAATAACTCCGCTTCGCACTAATGTTGTTAAAATTCGTGAAGCCCTTCTCTGCGAAACGTTAATGAGTTTTGCATACTCAGTTACAATAATCTTCTCATTTTTTTCTAAATATTCGAATAATCGTTTTTCATTTTCTCCGATGGAAAGAATGAGTGGTGTTTCTTTATTCTCATCTCGTAAAACTTTAATCACCTCTTTACTTGCCAATACTGTATTTGCATTAACGCGGATATAAATTTTTTCTTCATCTTCATTATCACTTTTTACAGCATGTGGTTTTTGATTGCTTTCTTCCACAAAAACAGCAATCACGTCTTTTTCATGAAATGGAATAATTTCCACAGCAAGTTGAACTGGTGGAACACAATAATATTCTCCAGAATGTGTGATTAAATCCAATTCCGTTTTTTCACTTTCTACACCAATGATAAATCCATTGTCATCAACACCAAAGAGAATTGTTCCGCCTTTCGTGTTTGCAAATGCAGAAAGTGTACGTGCAATTTTTTCTGGTGAGGTAATTTTTCTTTTAAATTCTAATTCAAATCCTTCACCTTCTTCGATGAGAAGTTGCAGTTCTTTGTGGTTCATTAAAAATGAAAATAATTATATTGTCATTCCCGCATGCTTTAAGCGGGAATCTATGTATATACAAAATCTGGATTCCTGCTCCCAACTTAAAACATGTTGGGACAAGTTTCGCAGGAATGACAAAGGATTGGTTAACACCCAAAAGAATGTTTCGTTTGGTCTAAAAAATTTTGAAGTAAAATCACTGCGGCAAGTTCATCAATTTTTTCTTTTTGTTGACGTTTCTTTTTATTGACTCCAAGATTGATTATTGTTTGTTCTGCAATTTTTGAGGTGAAGCGTTCGTCGTATTCGATAACTTCTAAAGAAGTTTTGTTTTTTATTTTTTGGATAAAATTTTCTACTTCTTTTGCAATCGTTCCTTTTTCTCCTTTAAGAGTTAACGGCATTCCAACAACTATAATTTCTACAGAATATTCTTGTGTTATTATTAAAATATTTTCTACTACTTTTTCATTATTAGGAAGAGTTGGCAATCCTCTTGCAATAATGCGAAGTGGGTCGCTCACTGCAAGTCCAATGCGGACTTTTCCGTAATCAATTCCTAAAATTCTTTTTTCCATACTTACCCTTCAAACCGTTCTACTTTAGTAACGCCTTTAATTTGTTGAATTTTTTCTATAATCGTATTGAGTTGATTTGTGTTTTTAACATACAAAAGAAATTCTCCATCAAACAAAGAATCTTTAGTATGAATATTGACACTTCGCATATTGGTGTTTTGCAGAGAAATAGTATGCGTTACATCATTAAGAAGTCCCGTACGGTCATATCCCGAAATACGAATACCTGCAATAAAATCCATTCCTTCGGTTGAAGGCCAAGAAACTTCGACAAGACGTTCCTCATCATTCGCAAGCATGGATTGTATGTTATGACAATTTTTGCGGTGAATTTTTATTCCCTCTCCGGTAGTAATAAAACCAACAATAGCATCTCCGGGAACAGGGTTGCAGCATTTTGCGTAGTGGTGCATAAAATCTTCACGAGCGCCAAAAAAAGAAATTCCTTTCGTAATTCCTTTTGCAGTTTTAACTACTGTTTTATAAAATGATGTTTCACTTTTTTGTTCTTGCTCCGGATGTTTTTCTTTATCAAGATATTCTGTGATGATATTTTCCGGATTAATTGTTTCCTCTTGAATAGCTTTGTAAAATTCTCGAAGATTATCAAATTTATATTTGTGAATAAATTGTGTAACATCATCATCACTCAAATGAAGTTTTGCTTTCTTCAATTTTTTCTGCCACACATCTTTTCCTGCATCAATTTTTTTCTGGACTTCTTCTTTTACCCAGCGGCGAATGTGTGATTTTGCTTTGTGAGTAACAACAAACTGTTCCCAATCCGGATTGGGTGTTTGTTTTTTTGATGTGATAATTTCTACTTGGTCTCCACTTCGCAAAATAGTATTGAGTGGAATCATTCTTCCATTGACTTTTGCTCCAATAGTTTGTGCACCAATATTGGAATGGATTTCATACGCAAAATCTACCGGTGTTGCCCCTTTCGGAAGAATTTTTAAATCTCCTTTTGGAGTAAAAATATAAATTTCATCTTGATATAAATTGAGTTTGAAACTTTCTAAAAGTTCTTTTGGTGTTTCATCGTTTTTATGTTCAAAAATTTCTCGTACCCAATTCACCCAATTTTCCAATTCTTTATCTAACGCAACAGAAGCACCTTTTTCTTTATAAAGCCAATGTGCTGCAACACCACGTTCTGCAATTTCGTGCATTTCTTTCGTTCGGATTTGCACTTCTACCATTTTTCCTTCGGGTCCAACCACGGTTGTATGCAATGATTGGTATCCATTTTTTTTAGGGATAGAAATATAATTTTTAAATCGTTCAGGGATTGGTTTAAAAATTTCTGAAACAATTCCGTACACCGTGAAACAATCATTATTATCTTTTGTATCTAAAATAATTCTTACCGCAAACATATCGTAAATTTCATTAAGCGGTTTATGACGTTTTACCATCTTATTATAAATGCTGTAAAGATTTTTTGGACGGGCTTCTATTTCAAAGGTGAGATTGTGTTGACGAAGTTTATTTTCTATTGGTGTAACAAATTTTCGGAGATAATGTTCTCGTTCACGTCGTTTGGATTTTATGGATGTTGCAAGTTCTTCATATTCTTTTCTATGAAGATGTTTAAATGCTAAATCTTCCATTTCCCATTTTATTTTTCCCAAACCAAAACGATGGGCGAATGGTGTATAAATTTCTAATGTTTCTTTGGAAATACGTTGTTGTTTTTCCGGTGGAAGATATTCTAACGTTCTCATATTATGCAGACGGTCTGCAAATTTTATAATCATCACACGAATATCATTTACCATGGAAAGAAGCAGTTTGCGATAATTTTCTGCTTGGGTAATTTCGTGACTGCGAAAAATATCGGTGATTTTTGTAACTCCGTCAACAATATCTGCAACAGTATCTCCAAATTCCTGACGAATATCTTTAATGGTAAATTCTGTATCTTCCGCAACATCGTGGAGTAATGCACAGGCAACACTCACATCATCCAAGGCAATTTCTTTTGCTACCACCATTGCTACTTCGTACGGATGATAAAAGTATGGTTCTCCGGATTGCCTAATATCATTTTTGTGGGCATCCATACTGATTTCAAATGCACGTGTGATGAGTTTTTCATTAACGGTACGAAGATTTTTTTTGCATACTGCTAATAAATCATCTAATCTTTTTTTGTATTTGGGTTGGAGCATGGGATGAGTAATTCTTGCTATGTCATTCCCACGAAAGTGGGAATCCATCTTGTTAAAAATTTACAAAACTGGATTCCCGCTAAAAACATGCGGGAATGACGAAAATATTTTTATAACATACGATGACAAATTGTTATTATTTTTTTGCAATTTCTATTTTTGCTTTTTGTAATAATATGTTTGCTTCTTCTAACTTCTTATCAATATTTTTATATATTTTTTGCGAATTATTTTTATACGAAAGCATAATCATGCATTCTTTAATTACAGCATCATACTCTTTAGCATTCATTGCATAGCGTGAAAGCTTTAATCGGCAGAGTATTTCCCTATAATAATTTATTGTTGGTGCATTTATAATAGAAGATAACAAACGAGGAACCATTTTTTTTAATTCATTTTTATTTTGCTTTTTTTCATAAATGGTTACTGCTTGCCATAACAGCGAACGGTTGTTTGGATATTTTGTTAATCCAGATTGAACATAGTGTAACGCTTCATCATAGCGTTGTGCATCAATTAAAATTTCTATCAAACTGTTGTGTGCAATGTGGGAATCAAAACTTGCATTGCTGACTGCATTTTTTAGCAACGTAATTCCTTCTTCTTCTTGATTGGTGAAAAATGGTACTCGGCTTTTCCAATAATAATATGTTCCTAATCCACTCATGGCATTATAAAATTTTGGATTGAGTTGAAGACATTGTTCAAAGGATGATGCTGAACTTGTTCCATCAAAAATTGCACCAAACCAACCGCTTCGTTGTGTTTTTAAAAACGCTCTGAATGCTAATCCCGTTCCCTTGTAATAATATCCCCACGCATCGTTTGGATTTTTTTCGATAAATTTTTCTGCTAAATCTATTCCTATGGTAAGTAATGAATCTTGAAGATTTTCATCAACAAAGTTTTCATAATCGGAAAACTCTGCTTGCAATGTTCCCGTAAGATATAAATATCCCAGTGGATGTGTTGGATATTTTTTTATTATTGTGCGAAAAATAAATTTTGCAGAATCATACTGTTGTTGTACAGTATACTCCACACCTTGTGCAATAATTTTATGAAGCGTTGTATCTGAAAATTGTTGAGAATATGCAGAAGAAAAAAATGCTATAATGAAAAAAAAATATTTCATAACTCTGTTCCGAAAACACGGTCCCCAGCATCACCTAAGCCGGGAAGAATGTATCCTTTGTGATTTAATTTTCTATCAAGACTTGCAGTAAAAATTTTTATTTTTGGATGGTTGCGTGAAAGCGTTTTTACTCCTTCTGGTGCGGCAACTAAGCAAACCATGGTAATATCTTTTGCTCCTTTTTGTTGAAGAAAATCAATTGCTGCAACAGCACTTCCTCCAGTAGCGAGCATTGGGTCAATGAGAATGACTGTACTTTTAGAAAGTTCTTTGGGAAATCGTGAATAATATTCTACCGGTTCTAATGTTTTTTCATTGCGATATAAACCGATGTGTCCGACTCTGGCTTCTGGAACATTATGCAAAAATCCATCCACCATTCCCAAACCAGCACGGAGAATTGGAATGAGAACTATTTCTTTTTCAAGTTGGAAACCCGTTGTTTTTTCTAACGGTGTGGTAAGTGAAAATTTTTTTACCGAAAACTTTTTTGTTACTTCAAATGCCATCATTCCGGAAATGCGGTGAAGTGTATCTCTAAAAATATGATGTGGTGTTTTTTTCTCTCGTAATACTGAAAGGTCTCGTTGAATAAGTGGATGTTGAATGATAGTAAGGTTTTTCATTTTCGTTTCCTCTTAAAAATAATTGTCAGTGGAATTCCTTCAAAACCAAAATGTTCTCGGATTTTATTTTCTAAATAACGTTTATAAATATCTGATATTAGTTGCGGCTCATTAGCAAAAAATGCAATCAATGGGGAATGCGTTCGTAATTGTGTTACATAATTTATTTTTACATCTTTTCCAGTTTTTGTGGATGGTGGGTAGTTTTGTATTTCCGGAAGAAGTTTTTCATTTAACTCTGATGTTGAAATACGTTTTCCTCGTTCTTCATGAATTTTTTTTGAAAGTTCTATCAGTTTAAAAATTCTTTGTTTTGTTTTTGCAGAAATAAAAATGACGGGGATAAAATTGTAGGTGCGAAGTTTTAAACGTAGTGCTTCTTCATATTTTTTTGCAGTGTTCGTTTCTTTTTCAATCGTATCCCACTTATTCACAGCAATAATCACTCCGCGTTTTTTTTCTACCGCTGTTTGCACAATGCGTAAATCTTGTTTTTCAATTTCGTTTTCTGCGTCCAAAAGAATAACTGCGATGTTGCATCGTTCTATACTTTTGAGCGTGCGAAGTGTAGAATAAAAATCTACGTTTTCTCGAATTCGACTTTTTCTCATCAAGCCAGCAGTATCTACTAATAAAATTTCTTCGCTATGATATTTTAAGATGCTATCAATTGGGTCTCGAGTGGTTCCGGCAATTGGTGTAACAATGGAGCGTTCTTTTCCGGTGAGTGCGTTGACGAGTGAAGATTTTCCGACATTGGGTTTTCCGATAATGGCGAGTTTTAATTGTGTGTCTGTGGTTTCGGTTTCTTCCTCGGGAATGTCATTGGTAATACTATCTAAAAAATCTCCAATTTTTCTTCCGTTTAACGCAGATATAGAAATTGGTTCACCAAGTCCTAATTTATAAAATTCTGCAATGTTTGGTTCTCGTTGCTGACTATCTACTTTGTTGGCTATCAAAAATACTTTTTTGTTTGATTGGCGAAGTATGTTTGCAACGTCTGTATCTAATGGGGAGAGTTCTTGTTCGGCATCGACAACAAAAATAATTTTATCGGCTTCTTCTATGGCAATTTGTGCTTGCTCGCGGATGGCTTTTTCAAAAATATCTTCGGATTGTGGAACATATCCGCCAGTATCTATGAGTGTGAAATTTTTTCCACACCATTCTGCGTTTGCATAATGACGGTCTCGTGTAACGCCGGGTTCGTCATAGACAATGGCATTTTGTTCTCCGATGATTCTATTAAAGAGTGTGGATTTTCCGACGTTGGGTCTTCCGATAATGGCGATAATGTGGGACATGTATGAGGTGTGATTTTTTATTCTATAATAGTATAGTATAAAAAAATCGTGCGTGAAGTTCAATGTAAAAGATTTTTGAAGTTTTTTGTTGGAAGAATTTAGTGTTTTGTGGTATATTGAAAAGAAAAATTATGCTTGACAAATATATTTCTCTACAAAAAAAATTACGATTGCAATTATTAGAATTATATTATTCTGTTAATGCAGGACATATTGGTTGTTCATTGAGTTGTATAGATTTATTGATAAGCATTCTTCTTTTCAAGAAAAAAGAGCAAGATACATTTATCCTTTCTAAAGGGCACGCTGCTGCTGCATTATATACTTGTCTTCATCATCTTGGTAAAATTTCCGATACTGATATAAAAACTTTTTATCAAGATGGTACTAAACTTCCTGCACATCCTTCAGCAAATCATTTTAACGATATTCCTTTTGCATTGGGTTCTTTAGGACATGGTTTTCCGATAGGTGTTGGAATTGCTAAAGCGGATAAGTTGTTGCGAAAAAATAATTTCACTTACGTTCTAATGTCTGATGGTGAAACAAATGAAGGAACAACATGGGAAGCGGCTCATTTTGCAGTACAACATAAATTAGATAATTTAATTATCATTATAGATAAAAATAGGATACAAGGTTTTGGTAGTCTTATTGATATTCTTGGTGATACTGCTGATGAACAAAAATGGAAAACAATGAATTTTGATGTTGTTTCTATAGATGGGCATTCTATACCAGAAATAATTCAATCAATAGAAAAACTGCAAACGATGGATAATGGTAGACCAAAAGTGATTATTGCAAATACTATTAAAGGTAAAGGTGTAAGTTATATGGAAAATACAATGGAGTGGCACTATTTACCAATATCTTTGGAACTTTACCAAAGAGCAATTAGTGATATAAAAAAATGGGGCTTGACTAGATAAGTTATATAAAATAACTTGTAAGTCAATGACC
>CALETH010000029.1 GCA_937920105.1 uncultured Bacteroidota bacterium | reverse complement strand
AATCGATGGAAATAATATCTTTAATAAAAAATGATAGTGCGAGAAATATTCCCGTCATTAAAAACACCACATATGTCAACACACGAGAAAAAATTTCTTTTGCATTTGGTTGATTTGCTATAGAAAAATAAAATGGTTTCCATGCGTATTCGTACATAGAAACAACCAACATCATAAAAATTCCCAATTTATAATTTGCTTGATAAATTCCTACCACTTCATCATTCGTAAGTGAACGAAGAATTGGTCTATCAATCACTTGAATTGCCATCGAAGCAAATCCGGCAGGAATGGTTGGCAAAGCAAATTTTATTAACGAGGAAAGTAATGATGAATGAATAGTGAATTCACAATGTTTTATAATTGTTGGAAGTAGTGCTATTACCGTAAGAAATGAAGAAAGAAATCCGCTTAAAAAAATCCCTTCCACTCCCATTTTTTTCTCCAAAAGGAAATACATGTTCAATGCAACGTTGCTGACTATGTTGAAAATTTTTATTGCAGCAAATTTTTTTGCGTTTCGCTCTTTTCGTAATGATGCAAATGGAATAAGTACAATCGTATCGCACAATAATATTCCCGCAGAAAATTTAATGAGTGAAGAATAGTGTGTTGGTATTTCAAGAATTGATGCGAGTGGGTTTTCAAAAATAATAATGAGTAAGGAAAAAATTACAGAAGATAGGAAAAGTGTAAAAAATGGTGTACTAAAATTTTGTTTTGGTGTTCCAATTTCTGAAGCAGTTGCATACTTAAAATATGCAGTTTCCATTCCGTAAGAATAGATTATTGCAATAAATGCAATTAATGAGTAAAGATAGGTAACAATGCCATAATCAGCGGGAACGAGAACGTTGGTGTAAAACGGAACTAAAAGAAAGGTGAGAAAACGACCAACAATAGTACTGATTCCATAAATTGCGGTGTCTTTTCCGAGTTGTTTGATGTTGTGGGCAATGTTCAAGGATAGAAAATATTTAATGGAGATTATTACTGTATTTCTCTTATCATTCGTTTATAGAGTTCTTCAATTTCTTTCCAATCAGTATTTTCTTGAGGGGCTTGTGTTAACAAAGAAAGATTCGCAGCAAAATCTTCTTTTCGTTCTTGATGTTCTTTCACTAATCTTTCTTTATCTACTGTAATATTTTGCCAATCTTTTTTGATGGCGCGTTTTACTTGTTCATCCATTTCATTAAAAAACTGAAAACTAAATGTTTTTACCTTTTCAATGAAATCAGAAAATTTTATTTCATAATTTCCGTTTTTTGCTGTCCAAATAGTTATTCCGTTTTCTAAGGTGTACTCTGTTTCCCAAACAATGTTAATCTTATTATGATGTCTAAAAAAATAAAGGTATGGACCACCAACTAAATGTGCAGAATCAAAACTTCTTTGATAAACCCAAGAAGTTAATTTCCAATATTCTTCAAAATAAAAATCACTATGTTGATTTTCATTTTTTTCATAAAGAGAAAGCCATTTTTTTGTATTAGATAAAAATTCTTTGAGGTTGGTTGTTATATCGAAAATTTCTTTAGGAATATTTTCATTAATTTTTTCAAATAACGCTGTAAAATCTTCTAAAAATCTTACTATATAATAATCATTATATGGTGTTAATTTTTTATCTCCAAAAAGTTCTAATGATTCTTTGGTATATTCATAAATTGTAGTATTACCAAACGTTAGCCATAAATCTCCGTATGTCAGCCAAAACCAACTTAAATATAAATTAGGTTCTTGACCAACTGGAATTATTTTATCAATATCTTCCAGTTTAAAATGTATCACCTTACATCTCTAACGAAATATCCAACGCTTTGGGTGAGTGGGTTAATGCACCAACAGAAATAAAATCTACACCAGTTTCTGCAATTGCACGTACTGTTTGTAAATTTACCCCACCGGATGCTTCTACTTCCACTTTATGATTAATTTTTTGAACTGCATTTTTCATTTCTTCTACAGAAAAATTATCTAACATAATTCTATGCACACCAGAGCATTGTAACACTTCTTCTACTTGTGCAAGTGTGGTAGTTTCTACTTCTACTTTTACATCAATATTTCTTGTTGATAAATAGTTGGTGCATTGATGAATTGCTTTAGTAACATTTCCCGCAGCAGCAATGTGATTATCTTTTATTAACACCATTTGGTCTAAACCAAAACGATGATTTATTCCTCCACCATCGAACACGGCTTTTTTATCTAACATTCGCAAACCGGGAACAGTTTTTCGTGTATCGGTAATTTTTGCATTCGTCCCAGCAACTGCGTGAACAAATTTGTGGGTAAGTGTTGCTATTCCGGACATTCGTTGTAAAAAATTTAATGCCACTCTTTCTCCCAATAAGATGCTTCTTACTGGTCCATCAAGAGTGGCAATTTTTTCTCCAACAGAAACCATTGCTCCGGATTCTGTATTTGTTTGAACAGTAACTTGTCCATCCACATAACGAAAAATTATTTCGAGTAATTCTATTCCGGAAATAATTCCGTTTTCTTTGACAAGAAATGTTGCACTTCCAAGTTGTTCTTCGGGAATTGTTGCTTCACTGGTAATATCACCAAAACCAATGTCTTCGAAAAGTGCTTGTTCAGTTAGTCGGCTGATTTTACTATCGTGAAAAAGATTTTCGTGCATTTACGAAGCAAGAGCAAGTGAATGAAGTGGTAATGATGCAGATTCTATACGTTCCATATCAACAATTTTACTAGCATTATCAATATCAATTCCTACAATATTTCCGAATTCATCAAAATCTATAACAACACCTGATGTAATTTCTTGAGAATCTTTACTTTCTTTTTTTGATAATTCAATATAGAGAGAATCCGTTTCGGGATAATAGTTAAATTTCATATTTTTTACTTGGGATAATTTTACATCCAGCTGGATAAATTATCTTCAATCTGGATTCCCGCTAAAACCTGTCCTGACGACAGGTCAGGAACGTGCGGGAATGACGTTTTTCTCTTTTACTTCAAGATAAAATATAAATCTATCTTGGTAATCATATCAATCATTTAATCATAGTTATATTTTACCCTAAATACGAACGCAATGCTTTACTTCGTGAAGCATGTCGTAAACGACGAATGGCTTTTTCTTTTATTTGACGTACGCGTTCACGTGTAAGATTAAATTTTTCTCCAATTTCTTCTAATGTTAGAGAATGTTCATTTGCCAATCCAAAATACAAACGAATAACTTCTGCTTCACGTTCACTCAACGTTTCTAACGAACGACGTATTTCTTCTTTTAAAGATTCATCCATCAAAATACTATCTGGTGAGGGTTGACGTTCATCTTCTATCACATCTAATAAACGACTATCTTCACCTTGCACAAATGGAGCATCCATAGAAAGATGTCTTCCGGAAATTTTCAATGTATCTGCAACTTCATAAAGAGACATATCCAATTCTTCCGCAAGTTCACTTGCACTTGGTTCACGTTCAAATTCTTGTTCCAATGCACTGAACGCTTTCCCAATTTTGTTTAATGCACCAACACGATTTAATGGAAGACGAACGATACGAGATTGTTCCGCCAACGCCTGAAGAATAGATTGTTTAATCCACCACACAGCGTAGGAAATAAATTTGAAACCACGAGTTTCATCAAAACGTTGTGCTGCTTTAATCAATCCCAAATTACCTTCATTAATTAAATCACCAAGCGTTAAGCCCTGATTTTGAAATTTTTTTGCAACACTCACAACAAAACGAAGATTGGCTTTAATTAATTTATCAAGTGCCTTTTGGTCACCTTGTTTGATTTTTTTTGCAAGTTCAACTTCATCTGTATAATCTTTTAATAATTCTACTTTACCAATTTCTTGCAAATATTTATCAAGTGACTGACTTTCATGTCCGGTAGTATATTGCTTTCCTTTTGCCATTGTTTAACCTTTATTTTAAAATAATTATTTGTTCACTGATTAATCAGTTCCTATTAAATTAGGAGATAAATAAAGAGAAGAGTCATCTTCTAGATGAATTACAACAGGCCATACAGATTGACGATGATTTGGTTCGGAAAATTTATACAACAATGCCGTCATATTTTTTGCCATTGTAATATCTATACCAAAAGTAATTATATCATCTAAATTTGTACAAAAAGTTTTTTCTCCCATTTTAACAATTTGGATAACTAATTGTTTCAACCATTTCTGTCTTCCTCTTAATAATTGGTCTTTAACCCAACTATCATTCTCATCTTCTTTTGTAGGAACACTACAAATATACGTTTTCTTTGCATATCCTATTTTTTCTGCTAACTCAATACAAGATTCCATACTATGAGCCATAGTTTGTAAATCTTGGTCATTACTAAACATTTTTACTTGCAATGATTTTTTTTCTTGTGGATTGTACCAAACAAGAAAACGTTTCAAGGTGATAATTTTTTCTTCATAAATTTTGGATTTAAATTTTTTATCTGATTCTTTCATTTTTTTTTACTTCAGTAAAGATAAAAAACTTTTTCCAGAAAGATTTTTATTTTCAACACCAAAATATTCTGCAACAGTTTTTCCTGCATCTGCAAATGTAGAACGCGTTCCTAAATCAACACCATGTTTTCCATTTTTACTATAACACAATAGTGGAACATATTCTCGCGAATGGTCCGTACTCTTATCCGTTGGGTCATTACCATGGTCAGCAGTAATAATCAAAATATCATCATCACGTAAAATTTCCATAATGCGTGGAAGTTGAGAATCAAAATATTCTAATGCACCTGCCATTCCTTTTGGGTCTTGCCTATGACCATACAATGTATCAAAATCCACTAAGTTTGCCATCAAAAATCCACACTGCATTTTTTTTCCTTCTATTATAATTTGCTCTATTCCCTCTGCGTTGGATTTTGTGTGAATTGATTTTGAAATTCCTCTTCCTGCAAATAAATCATCAATTTTTCCGATACTTATTGTGGGAATAGAATTTTGAAAAAGAACATCTAAAATAGTTTCACTTGGTGGCTGCAAAGAAAAATCTTTACGATTTGTTGTGCGAGAGTACGAACCACTTTTTCCTACAAACGGACGAGCAATAATTCTTCCCACCGCATGTTCATCAACCATAATTTTTTCTCTCACAATTTCACAGATTGTATATAATTGTGAAAGCGGGATAACTTCTTCGTGAGCAGCAATTTGAAAAACAGAATCCGCAGAAGTATAAATGATGGGAAAACCAGTTCGCACATGTTCATCACCCAACTCTTCGATAATTTGTGTACCGGAAGCAACAGTATTTCCTAAAATACCTTTGCACTGTGTAAGCGTGAGAAATTGGTCAATAATTTTTTGCGGAAAACCATTTGGATAATAAGGAAAATCTTTTTTGATAATAATTCCGGAAAGTTCCCAATGTCCCGTGGTGCTATCTTTTCCTTTCGAAACTTCCTGCATTTTTCCAAAACATCCTTTTGGTGTAGCACTATTTTGGACGCCTTGTATCGTATGGATGTTCCCTAAACCAAGTCCTTCCATTGTTGGAAGTTTCAATCCACCAACAACATCAGCAGTATTAGATAATGTATTCGTTCCTGTATCACCATATATATGAGCATCAGGAAGTTCACCAATACCAACACCATCTAACACGATAAAAATTATTTTACCATTGCTCTTCACAAGTTACGCGTACACTTCTTTTTCATTACACTTACAAACAGAAACCAATCGTTTATTAAAACGATAAGAATTGTTTGCACTTTTTGTAGCGTTAACATACAATGTTGGAACTTTTAGTGTTCCACACACAGTACATTTTACACCTTTTTCCTTCACAACACTTTTTTTCACTTCTTGTTTTGCCATTGCTATTTTCCTTTGATAAGATAATTGTATATAATATTTTTTTATAGATTTACAAACACATTCTGCTAATAAAATCTTAATTCCTAAATTCTAATTTCTGTATCATCTTGACTCCTAAGTTTTCAACTCTAATTAAAAATACAGAACACTGATTTTTTAGGATAATTATGATGTCCATTGAAAATTTTCCTAAATTCTGGCTCCTGTATTTTGAAATCTGCTTTAATAAACCCTCACAATATTTTCACCAGCATTCCTTGCTTGTTCAAGCATATTTTTTGCGTGAGATAAACATTCTTGTTTTGTCATAGAATTCGTTGCACTACAAATTCCCATTGTTGCAGTTACAGAAAAATTTTTATTTTTTACGGTGATAATCGTATTGGCGATTTTTGTACGCAATTTTTCTGCCCAAACCAAAGCATCATTTCCACTATTGTTAATAAGAAGAATGCCAAAAGTTTGTTCATCATATTCACCAATAACATCATACAAACGAGTATATTCTTTTAATATTTTTGCAATGGTGGATTTCACTTCAATAATTCCTAATTCTCCATATCTATTTTTTATTTCTAATAAAGAAGAAAATGAAAGAAGAATAA
>CALETH010000028.1 GCA_937920105.1 uncultured Bacteroidota bacterium | reverse complement strand
CTAAACACGAGCTTAGTTTTATTAGCCAAGGCATCTTTTGCTAAACTTTGTGCGCTTACTGTTCCAATGCCAACTACTACTGCTGGGGCTTGATTGATAAACTTCGCAGCTATCTGAGTAGCAAGCGTGGCATTTCCCTGAGCAGATTCCATTCTTAAATCTAGATTTTGACCTTGAATAAATCCTTGTTCTGACAATGAATCAACCAATCCTCTAAAAGTTTCGTTTAAAGCTTCGTGATCTACTATTTTACTGACAAAGACCTTTTTTAAATTGGTATTATCTTGTTTATTAATTTTATAAAGGAGCACTACACTTAAGAGTAACATTACAAAAACAGTTATTTTAATCTTCATGTTAATTCTCACCTAATTTATTAAGTATATTTTTATAACCAAAATTTTTTTCATCTTTCAAAAATGTTTTTTGAATTTCTTGTCCATTCCATCGAAAAGTAATTGTTTGTCCGTTTTTGTGCGGGTCCCGGTTTCTGTTTTCCAATAAAAAATATTCTTTTGTGCTAATGGGGATTTTATAAATCGTATCGTTTTCTCTTTGAAGACCAACTGCGGGAATGCTGTGTGTTGTTGTTCCGTAGGGAATGGTAATTGGTGTTGTCCATCCAAGAAATGTTTTTTCCCACGCAGATGGTTCGGGAGGGAAGAGTCCGAAAAAACTGAACATAGATTGTCCATCCATTAAACCAAAACGTCCGATTGCAGTGCGTCCGGTTTTTGTATCAAACAAATCAGGAAGTCCGAGATGACTCGCAATATTCGCAACGAGTAATCCGTTAATACTGAACTGCAAAAAATTATCGTTGATGGTTCTGTTTTCTGTTTCTGGGAGAAGAATGGTGTTGGTAATGATGTTGTTATTGGAAAGTTGTACGCCGTTGTAATTTTCTCCAAAGATTTTTTTTAATCCGTTTAAATTAAAATAGAGGGAAGGTAAATCGTACGGTGTTGGGTCAAAACCCAATAATCCGCGTAAATCAAAATCTTTTCCTACGCCTGCGTGAAAGATGATGAATGTATTATAATTTTGAAATGGAAAATTTGGGTTTTGTGCATCGGCGGCTTTCCATGATTCTTCGATTAAATTTCCTAATCCGTTTGCATTTTTTGTTGGGGAGTATTCTTGCATTTTTTGGGAAAGTGTGATGACATTTCCAAGAACGGTTGCTTCCACAAATTGTTTTCCGTTGGAGGATTTTGTGTAATAATTTTTTGCAAAGAGTAAATGATTTGCAAAGTATGCAGAATCTCGTGGTGGTGCATCGATTATTTTTTGTGGATTTGTAGAAAGGTCAAAATGTCCGTTACCAGTGGTAGTGTTTTCATTATCTTGCTGAAATTGTACCATGATGGCAAGAATTTTTATGGTATCAGAAAATGATGTTTGTAATTTTTGTGTAGAAAATTTTTTTGAAAATTGTAATGGTGTTTGTGCAAAAACTGGAAAGGAAAAGAAGAGAAGAAAAAATATTTTTTTCATGATGTTATTAAAAATAATAGGAACGGATTTTGCGTCCGTTCCTAGGTTATAGTGTTAGACACCCCCCCAACCCCTCTCACATACGCACAAAACCCAACGCTGCAGAGGGGAGTGTTAAAATCCACTAATGAGTAATGTAAAGCGTAAGGTTTCTGCTAATGGACTTGTTTCTTCTATTGTGGAAATGTAACTAAAATCAAATCCATAAATATCGTAACGAATTCCTGCACCAAAAGTGAGAAATTTTCTGTTGCCGAATTTTGGGTCTTCATAAAAATATCCCATACGTAATGCAACGAGTTTGTTGTACCAATATTCTGCTCCGATAGAGGAGTTAATTGAACGAAGAACTTTATTAAATGTAGGAGCAGTCCATGAGGTAACAAGTGCTGTATAAAATGGGTCGCTATAGCCCAATTCTGTTGTTCCTTCTATCTTTCCATCCCCATTTAAATCTTTTCCTTTACGAATGAGGAGTCTGGAAAAATCTATTCCAATAGTGAGACTGTTGAATTCATCTTTTACTGGAATAATTCCAAAACCAACTCTTAATGTGGTTGGCAATGGGTCTGCTTGTGATGCATCTATATAAGTAACTTTTGGACCAAGGTTAGAAAGATTTGCTCCAACACTGAAAGCCCCACCGATATCTTCATCAATAACGGGAAGGACAAGTTTTTTTGGTTTGTATAAAACTCCGATATCAAAACTTGCGGTATTGGCAATTCCTTTTCCTTGTTCTTCACCTGCTCCAATTGGGGAAAGGCTGCTATTAATAAATCGTAAATTTAAACCGAGTCCTAAATCTTCTGCAACTTCTGTTCCATACCCAACGGTTATACCAAATTCAAAAGATTTGAATTTTCCTAATTCATTTCCTTGGTCATCTGTACGTACAAATTCTCCAAGATTAAGAAATGTAACATTTCCTGCAATGGTGCCATTCCAATCTGGAACATCCTGTGCATAGTTAAGATATTCATAAAATAAATCGGAAAGATGAAATTGTGGTAACCAGTTTGAGTGTGAGATACTCACTTCACGGCCTTTGAAAAAAGCCAGTCCACCTGGGTTCCAATAAATTGCGGATGCGTCGTCGGCAATACCAGTGCCGAGTTCACCCATTCCGCTTGCTCGTGAATTTGGGGAAATTAATAAAAATGGAACGGCTGATGTTCCTGCTTGTGCGTACGTTGTTGTGTGTGCAATGATTGTTGTTATGAATGCGAACACGAAATACAGCGATTTTTTCATTGAGTACTCCTTAAAATTGAAACTTGTTTATGGTTGATGTTTTCCTATTTTTAGAAAAGCAGGGTTCTATATCATTTATAGAGACCACCCTTGTATTCCCTCCTAACAAGGAGGGAAATTGAATTATAAAATTGAGTAATAAATTACTTATATACTCATATACTTATCTACTTATCTTATAATTGAAAGTTTTCCGGTTGCCTCGCTTGTGAATTTTCCATCAATAGTATTGGCGATAACTTTATATAAATATACACCATTTCCGATTGTTTCTCCATCTTTATCTTTTCCATTCCAATGTATTTTTACAAAGTTATCAGTTACACTAAATTGTTCTAATGTTTGAATTAATCTTCCTGCAATTGTATAAATGTTAATTTTTATATCTATTGGGGTTGTTTGGTTTTGTTTGAATGTAAATGTTGTTTGCGAATGTGTCGGGTTGGGGATGTTAAAAACATCATGCAATGATAATGTTGTACTGGATGCTACAGTAAAAAATGTTTCACTTGTAGAAGAATTATTATAAACATCCCATGCTTTTATTTTGAATGTGTGATTTCCGCTGGAGAGATTGGGAAGTGGATATTCAACCACTCCTTCTTGATAACTATCTAATTTTCCTTTATAAAAAGAAGTTAAATCTATACTTTGAGGATTTTCATCTAACCATCCTTCAATACGATGTCCGATGCTGTTGCCTGCAGAATTTATTCCGCTGCTATCTTGAAATTCTACAATAAGTTTTGGATTTTCCGTTACAACATCTCCGGAACGAAATGAAAGTGAGTTGAGGTAAATTTGTATCTCTGGTCCTTCAACATCATTTGTTGTTGTGTTTGAAGTTCCACCAACGATAACATTGGTAGTATATCCACGTCCATCTTCTGTGGGTGTAGAAAAAAATAAAGAAATTCGTCCATTTTTATTTTCGTACGAAATATCTTTTGGAATGATGAATGTTGCTTTCATGATTCCATTGTGAATAGAATTTTCTCCTCTATATAAAATTGGTCCGGGTTGAATGTAAGAAAGTGGAGGAGAAATTGGTCCACTATTAAGAAGTTCAGTAACAGTACGAATTTTTTCTGCGTCATACACAGCAACAGAAGATGTTGTGTTGATAGTATTATCAATTGTTCCATCGGTGTTGCGGATGGAAGCAACAATGGAAATTTTTTCCAATGCTTTTAAGGTATCTTGTGAAACAGATTTATTGTTAATAGAATCAATAATCATTACTCGTTGGGGAATTGCAAGACGAAGAGTTGGGTCTCCTAATAAATGATATTTTCGTTTGTTATCAGTATCTCCAATAAGTGCATTTTTCGTATTGAGCATGGCATCGCCCAACCGCAACGTTTTTTGAAATGGATTTGTTGGAAAAATATTTTTGTAAAATTCTACATTCGTATTAAAATTATTGGATGAATACACAGTTCGCGATGCACTTAATACACCAATTGCTCCACCATTAGGATTTATCATTACTTCTTCAGCAGAACTTTGACTTCCTGCTTCATCAAACCTTCCCCAATCACACGTTGCTGCAACAATAAAAGTGAGTTTATCATTATTGGTAAATTGATTTTTTACATCATCAAGTGTAAGAATGCTTTCATGTGCCCATACTCCAGGATTTCCGTGTCCTGTATAATTAATGAGTAATGTTCCATTATTTACTTGATTGATAATTTCTTGTCGCGCTTCGACTTTTCGGCGTCCTCCAGAAGCAAAAGTTGTCGGGTAATCTGCGATGTAGATTTTTTTTACTTCAAAAGATTTTGGAACGTACTGTGAGGCAAGTTGTTCTGCTTGTATATCATTTGGTGCACCATCTTGTTGTCCATTTATGCTTCTATCATCTGCAGAAATCGTAATAGTATTTTTCCAAAAACCGGTAGGGAGAGATGTTTCGTAATAAATAATTCTATCAACCAATAATTTTGCTTGTTCTTTTGTTCTTGCGGCGAGTCTTCCATGAGCAAGGGAAATAAGGTCAGTATTTGGTGTTAGAGTAACAAAAAAATCATCATAGTTATAGGAATTGATTTGATAGTTTGATTCCGGTGTTTGATATGTTGGTACCCAAGAATTATCATTTTGGTAAATACGCTTATAATCATAACTCGCATCACCAAAAAAGAGAACATATTGTGGTTTGATTTGCCATTGTGTTGCTGCGTACTTCAAAAAATCTCGTATGGAAACTGGGTCCGGCATTCCAAATCCAAATTCATTGTAAATAGTTTCTATATCAATTATTGTTGTAGAAAGTTTTTCTGTTGAAGGCAGATTTTCTTTATGATTTTTTAATCGCTGTGCTTCATTTAAAAAATCATTGTGACTAATGATGATAAATTCTGCTCCGGTTGCTCCGTGAATATTAGAATTAGAAATTTTTCCAATTGGTATTGGTTGTTTATACGAATTTCCTACATAATATTTTTTTACTTTTCCAATAGTGAGAGTATCATAAAAAAATATTTCACCAACATTTTGTCCGTTTTGAAAATTAATTTTCTTCACATTGGTGATATCTGTTATATCAAACACAGAAATTGTGTTGGTAGAAAAATTTGATAAACGATATTCCATAATTCCTACAGTATCAGGAGAAGTAAAGGTGAGTTCATTATTGATTGCTTTGAGTTGTTGTGTGTAAAGAATTTCCAACCAATTTAGCCAACCAATTGCAGTTTCATTACTTGCATTATAGGTGAATTTTACATTGCTATTTTCATTATCAATATTGATTATTTTAGAAATTGTTGATGTTTTTGCAGTTGCATAATTGCTAACTTCATCATTAAGTTGAGAAGGGGACATAGCATTAAATGAAATATTTTCTAATAACGTTCCAGATTCTTCAACTGTAAAAGTTGAAGGAACATCTGTTCTTGAAGATACTTCATATTTATAAGTGATTGGTGTTCCTGAAACATATCCATCAAGTTTTGTAGAAAAAGTTTTTGATGTTTGCACGTTAAACTGTGTCATTAACCAATCTTGACCTGAGTGGTGAGCATTTCCATATTTATATTTATCTTCGTCAAAAAATATTTTTCCGGTTGTTGTGGTAACAATTTTTGTTGGTGTTGCATTTATTTGTGTTGTGGCAATAGATTTTGTTGTTCCACCATTAAAAATTTGGATAAAATAAGAATTTGAATTTGTGTACGGATTAGTGTAGTGTGAATATTGTTTTTGAATAGCAGTATAATTCCATCCACGAACACCTTGCCCATAAAAGAGAACGTAATCATCAGCATCAAATTTTGTGTTACCATTATTATCTACATACTCAATGGCTAATTGCGGAATATCTTCTGGACGTGATGTAGAAATATTTTCCGGTAATTTTCTTCCATCAAAACCAAAAATTTTTACATCAAAAATAGAATTGAGTGTGGATGGTTCTATTCCTAAAGTTTTCAAAATGTTTGCATCTATTTTATACATTCCATCTTCTGTAACATTAATTTTGTACCACGTTCCTGTAGAAAAAGCGCTGTTAATTTGGTTCGTTTTATTGAATGTAGATTTTTTCGTTTGCCAATTTTTTGCTGTGGAATAATTCAATAATAATTTTTCTGCCCATTCATCATTTTCTGTAGAAAATGTTTGTTCACGATTTCCATATTCTATTCTAATTATAAGGTTTGTGTATTTTTTCAATGTTTGTGTTGTTGCTTGATATTGTAATGGAAATATTTTGATTGTTCCAACAAACCAACCTTTTACAATTCCAATATCCCCAAAAGAAACCATCGTTGTTGGAAAAAATTCATTTTCTTGCTGAAATTTTTTGATATAATTTCTTTCACTTGTTTGTTCAGGAATTGGAGCAAGGGAAAATCCATGAATAGTTTCATAATCTGCTTTTATAATAGAGAGAGTGTGATTTTTTGTTCCTGGTAGACCAATGTTCACCACTTTTGCTCTAATATCTTGCATTCCGGATTTTTCTGTAGAAAGTGCATTATCAAAAGAAATCACATGATAAATATTTCCATCAACTTTTAATGTTTCTATTGGAAAATATTCCGGTGTGAACTGGAATGTTATTCCACGTTCATCGGATTCTAAAATTTTGATATCTTTTTCATTACTATATAATAGAGTAGCGAAAAAGTAAAAAAATGCTATGGTAAAGAAAGATTTCATTAAATTTATATTGTCATTAAAAACAAAAAACCAAACATTTTCTTTAACGTTTGGTTTTAAAAAACTAATAATTACATAACGTTAAAGGCATTTTTTATCATAAATGATAAAAATGAAGATAAGAGTTCTCTAATAACCTTTAACAAAAATTCTGTAATTACCTCAATATTATTAAGTGATTTTAAAAATTGTATTCTTGTAAAGCACATCCAATATAGAAAACAAGTTTTTTGTAGTCAAGAGAAAATTTATATTTTAATCGGAGTTAAATATATTTTTTTGATAAACGGTTTTTCTACTATGTAAAAAAAGGAAAATATCATTATCTGATTTATTATCATAACTAATAACCCTACCGAGGAAAGGGAAATAAGGGCTACTCCATAACCATGTAAATGTCCTATTCCATACATAGGACTTTTGATATAGGCATAAGGTCCGTGAGTTTTGAACGAAGAAATTTTTCGTTGTAAAAATAAATCTTTATAATAGTAGGTATCTATTCCCACAGATATTGTTGCCCACGTTTTAACACCCAATCCTACAATAAAAAAGATAATGCCCAGAGCGATAAAAAAATGATTATAGAGAAGAAAAAAAGATAACAATGTTGTTTCAAACGAAAAATGACACATTACTGCAGAACTACTACCATTATGAAAAAATGCCATGGACATGATTGTTTCATAGATAGTGTAACCTTTTTTTTCTCCAAATTTCTTGATGAGTTTTTTATTGAATCCATGAGGACCCAACATAGAAAAAAGAACAAAGCAATGAAAAATTTTTGAAAAAATATAATATATCGTTGCATAAAAAAAACTATTGAGAGAAGTTACATACCAATAAAGCCATAGTGATGCTAGCACCAAAAGAAATCTATAAAGAGAACGATGAACATTTTTTATCCCCATCATTGCAAAAAAAAGTTCAATAAAATTTTTCACGCTCATATTTTTCTATCAAATAGATATTGATTTCTAATTCATTATTCAGTAGTTTCACAATCATTATATATACAATAAACGATAGTACTTTTGATAGAAATCACCATAAATAAAACATGAAAATACTCTACGTTTTTTCCACCATAGTCATCTTTTTTATGTTCACCAACGCCGCAACCCCAACAATATCCTATCACCTTGCAATGCCAAATCCGGCAAACCATATTTTTGAAGTCGAAATGAAAATCACTAATATCTCTTCAGATAAAAATTATCTTGATATATTTTTACCAGTGTGGAGACCCGGACGTTATGTTATTTTTGATTTTGCTAGTGGAGTGCAAAAGTTTTCTGTTGTTGATGAAAATGGAAAATCACTCTCATGGGAAAAAATAGAAAAATCCACATGGAGAATCGAAAAAGGAAAAGCAAAAACTCTAACAATTAAATACACAATCTATGCAAATGAATTTTCTTTACGTACTCGCGGATTGAATACTGAGCATGCTTTTATCAATGGAGCAGCAGTATTTATGTACGCAGAAGAATATAGAAATCTTCCCATAACACTTACGGTTGCACCATACAAAACTTGGCATGTAACAACCGGTTTAGAAGAACAATCAAAAAATATTTTTACCGCTCCAAATTATGATTACTTTGTAGACTGTCCACTGGAAATTGGCAACCAAAAAGATTTTGAATTTATTGTAGAAGGAAAAAAACACGTACTCAGTATTTTCGGAGAAGGAAATTGGAATGCTGAGACACTTATTAAAGATATTTCTACAATTATAAAAACTAACAAAGAATTTTGGGGAACGCTTCCGTATGAACGATATGTATTTCTTGTTCACATAACACCAAATTCCGGTGGAGGAACAGAACATATCAATTCTACAATTATGGGGACAAAACCGCTTATCTTTAAAAATCCAGCAGAGTACACAAAATTTTTAAATTTGGTGATGCATGAATTTTTTCATACATGGAATGTAAAACAATTTCGTCCGCAAGGAATACAACCATATAATTATCAAAAAGAAAATTATACTAAAGAATTATGGATTGCCGAAGGAATCACCAGTTATTATGATGAACTATTATGTGTGAGAGCAAGTTTTATTTCTCCAGAAAAATACTTTTCTGTTTTAACAACATCTGTTGAAGAAGAAAGAAAATCACCCGGAAATACAGCACAATCATTGACAGAATCCAGTTATGATGCATGGATAAAGTTTTGGAAAAATACGCAACAAGCGTACAACTATGAAACAAACTATTATAGCAAAGGTGCGAATGTTAGTTTATTATTAGATTTAGAAATTCGTCAACGTTCCAACAATAAGCATTCTCTTGATGATGTGATGAGAGCAATGTATCAAAGATTTCCACTTTCTGGAAATGGCTATACGGTTGATGATTTTCAAAAGATTGCAGAAGAGTTTGCGCAAGGAACTTTACAAGAATTTTTTACCAATTATGTGCATGGAACAATAGCACTTCCATTTGAAAAATATTTTTCTTATGTAGGGTTAGAAATAAATGTAAAAGATAGTGTCAATAAACCATCATTAGGAATTAACACTAAAGAAAGTGAAGGAAGAACAAAAGTAACACGTGTTATTACAAACTCACCAGCAGAAAAAAGCGGAATAGATGTTGATGATGAAATTGTAGCATTAAATGGTTTCCGTATTAATACCTCTACATTGTCACAATATATCAGTGAATATTCTGCAGAAGAAAAAATTACTCTTACAACATTTCGCAATGATATTGTACAAGAACGAACTGTAGTATTAGAAAATTTTGGAGTGCCAAAATATACAGTTCAAAAAACATCATCGCCCACACAGCAACAAAAATTTTTGTATGAATATTGGTTGGATGAAAAATGGGTAGTGGAAAAGAAATGATAATTCAAATGTCATTCCCGCATGTTTTTAGCGGGAATCCAGAAATATAAAATGTGTGGATTCCTGCTTTCGCAGGAATGACAAATCTTGCTATGTAAATAAAAATCCATTCACAATTATAAAAATCTCATGAAAACACTCATACTCATTTTTTTAACAACACTCATTTCATCATCACTCTATGCGTTGCCAAAGTTTTCTGCACGTACCGGAATGAAATGCCAATCATGTCACGTAAATCCCACAGGAAAAGGAATGCGAAATACTTTTGGTGCAACGTACGGGAAAGAAGAATTACCAATATCCCTAAATGAAAAAGAAGAAAATGTAGAAGAAGAAATTACAGAAAAAGTAGGAAGTTTGTTTAGTACATTTTCTCTCGGAGCAGATATTCGTACACTTTTCTTTTATACAATAGCAGATAAAAAAAGTAGTTTTTTTCAAATGCAAGGAGATATTTATATTGATATGAAACTCAACAAAAAAATTTCTCTTCATCTTGATAAAGGATTGTATTCCGGATTTGAAGTATATGGATTAGCAAAAGTTCTTCCATTACACGGTTATGTAAAACTCGGAAAATTTTTGCCAGCGTATGGAACCCGCATTGAAGACCACACTGCCTTTATTCGCGGTGGCGGTTATGGTTCACCTTCTACAGGGTTTCGCTTTGGACAGCGTTCTGAAGATACAGGATTGGAATTTGGTTTTCTCCCAAGTATTTTCACATTCAATGTTGGAGTTTTTAACGGAACTCCCGGAGGTGGAATTTCCGGTGTCGCAGGAGAAAAATCCAAAGCATTTGTTGCTCGCGGAGATGCAACTATCCAAACAGATTTTGGAAATTTGATTATTGGCGGTTCATTCTATAACCATCCTAACACAAATACATCCGGAAAAACACAATTCTATGGAGCGTTTGGTTCTTTCAATATTTTACAATCACTCACATACACTGGGGAACTTGATTATGTTACACTTTTTAGTGAAGGAAAAGAAATTGTTGGCTTCGTTACATTTAACGAATTAAGTTACACAATTACCCAAGGTATAGATGCAAATGTTCGTTACGAATTTTATGACCCAGATAAAAATCTTAAAACGGGAAGTTATACACGGATGACTTTTGGTGTTGAACTATTTCCATGGAATGGAGTGGAAATTCAGCCAATGTATCGTTTAAATAAAGAAGAAAAAAATGAAATAAAGAATGATGAAATACAATGTATGTTTCATTTTTATTTATAATTTCAGATTATTATTCCATATTTATTAAAGGAAAAATTTTTTATGACTAAACTTTCTTATATTTTTATTGCAAAATTTTTTTTTCTATATGGTTGTATAGATTTAGGAGATAATCCACCTGAAGGTCTTCCACCTAATATACCTTATCCAACAACTGTCTCTTTTCAAAAAGATATTCTTCCAATTTTTAATAACTATAGATGTATAACGTGTCATGGCGATAATGGTGGATTAAATCTTAGTAATGTAAACAAATTAAAAACTACAGGAGACCACAAACCAGTAGTTATTGTTGGGGATGCGGAGGGCAGTATTTTAATAAAAAAAATGCGTGGTACTGCAGGTTTTGGAACAATTATGCCGCCAGAGGGTATGATTTCCGAAATTTCAATAACCAAGATTTCTGCATGGATTAACCAAGGTGCAAAAGATAATTAATTTTATTTTAAAAAAAATCTATGAAACTTCTTTACATTCTCATTGTAACCAGCATTTTTTTATACAGTTGTAAGGATATGGGAAATGAACCAACACCAACAGTTATTATTCCACCGGATACAACAGTATCAACAATTTCATTTCAAAGTGATGTCATACCAATTTTTAATAAATATGGATGTATTGGATGTCACGGTGGTTCTGGCGGATTAAATCTTGGTACTGTGAATGAATTAAAAACTACTGGAATTCACACACCAGTAATTGTTTCTGGTAATGGAGCAGGAAGTATCTTAATTACCAAAATGCGAGGTACTGCCGGTTTTGGAACAATTATGCCACCGGGAAATTCAGCAACAGAAAATGAAATTGCTAAAATTTCTTTGTGGATTGACCAAGGTGCAAAAGATAATTAACTCTAAATGTTAGACATCTTGTTAGAAAGAAGATGTATAAAATTTGTTATAGGAAAAAATTTAGAGATAAGATGTCTGACATTTAATATTTTTGTAGATTACAAAAGTTTTTAAAACTTTTGTAATCTTTAAACACTAACATATATAAAAGGAAAAACTATGAAAACACTCACCGCAATTTTTTTTCTTTGTGCAATAAGTATAGCAATACTGTACTCGCAAGAAACTAAAAAAGAAGAAAAAAAAGAAATTTCTCTTTCAAAAGATTTAATGCCGATTATCAATAAACGATGTATTAAATGTCATCAACCAGATTCCGATGGAGATAATGGATATATGATGGATACATATGAAAATATTGTGAAAGGTGGAAAATATAAAAAAGCTGTAGTGGTAGGAAAATCAGAAGAAAGCTATCTCATCACAAAATTATTACCTAATCCACCCAAAGGAAAACAAATGCCACTTTTTTCTAAAAAGAAATTAACAGAAGATGAAGTAAATCTTTTCAAACAATGGATTAATGAAGGTGCAAAGGATAATTAGTTTTTCCGTCATGCCCATCCCGACAAGTCGGGATTATTGGGCATCCATTTTTATTGTAAAAAACAAACTGGATTCCCGCTTTCGCGGGAATGACAAATATTTTAGTGATTTATGAACTTCGGTTTTTTTACCGAAGTTTTTTATTTTAATCTTGAGAAATGAAAATAGCAGAAAATTTTGTAGAAGATTTTTTTTCTATAATAGCATCAGAATGCAAAGCGAAGAAAATATAAGGAATGGTATTAAATAAAATTTTTGTATCTAAGAAAAAGGAAGAATGAGAAACATAATAATTATCCCAGTGAATAAGATTTTTCATTCCAGCATTTCTATCACCATATAGTTGCCACGTTCCTGTTAACCCGGGTTGAATTGAAAAATTTGAACGAACAGAATATACAACAGAAAAATGAGCTTTCATTATTTCTAAATCTTCTTGAGAAAACGGACGAGGTCCAACAAAACTCATATCACCACGAAGAATATTGAAAAGTTGAGGTAATTCGTCCAAACCCGTTTTGCGTAACCAACGACAAAAGGGAGGAACAAAATCTGCGTAGTAAGGTTTAAAAAATACTTGTTCGTTTGGAGATGTGCAGGAATGTTTTTTTATTGTTCTGACTTTGAAAATGGTAAAAAGATTTTTTTCTAAGGATAATCCCCGTTGTTGAGTGTAAATAGGAAATTGTTTTGTTTCCAACCACGCAACAAAGAGAATAATAAGAATAAAAGGAAAGAGTATTAACAAAAAAAGAGAAGAAAAAACTACATCAAATACTCTTTTGTAGAAAGAAGTTTTCATAAGAAAATATTTGGTGAATAAATTTCTTTCGTATAATATGAATCATCTTTCTGCGAAAGTCAAGTTTCTTGTGATATCAATCAATAATAAACTTTATGTTTCATCAATATAACCGCATTTTACTTACTCGAATGAAATTTATTGGAGATGTTGTCTTAACAACTCCGCTCATTCGTACATTGCGAGAAAATTTTCCCAAAGCATATATCGGCTATCTTGGAGAAAAAAAAGCTGTTTCTCTTTTGGAACAGAATCCTTATTTAGATGAAATTATTCCGTTTGATTTTGAACAAAAAGGAATATTGTATCAATTAAAGATGTTTTCCCTTCTTCGTTCAAAAAAATTTGATGTGGTAATAGATTTATTTTGTAATCCACGGACAGCATTATTAAGTTTTATTACTGGTGCAAAAGTAAGAGTCGGTGGAGATGTTCGTGTGCGGAAAAAGTTTTATACTACATTGGTAAAAGATGATGGGAAGCCAAAATCAGCAATAGACTTTCATTATCAATCATTAAAAGCAATAGGTGTAAATTCTCACTTTTATAATACAACACAAATTTTTTTAACAAGTGAAGAAAAAAAAGAAGCAAAAAATTTTCTTCAATCACTGGGAATGGAAATTGAAAAATCAATTGTTGTTGTACATCCGGGAGCAACGTGGGAAAATAAAGTGTGGTTGAAAGAACATTTTTTTTCTTTAATTCAAAAACTTGTTGAAAATCATAAAATTAATATTCTTCTCAGTCCCGGTCCAAAAGATAAAGAACTCATTCATTATTTATCTACATCATCAACACATTCATTATATCAACTTCCACTATTATCAGTAAGAAAACTTGCAGCAATATTATCACAAAGTTCAGTATTTGTTTCTAATGATTGTGGACCAATGCACATTGGTGTTGCGGTGGGAGTAAAAACAATCGGAATTTTTGGTCCAGAACCAACTGAAGTATGGTTCCCTTACGATAAAGAAAAAGGACATGTGGCGTTGTTCAAAAAAATTCCGTGCTCACCGTGTCGCACAACAGTATGTAATAATGCAACACATTTGGAATGTATGAAACTCATCACTGTTGATGAGGTGTATAATGCAGTGTGTGAAAGATTGTAGAAAAGATATTTTATTTGTAGTGTAATGTCATTCCCGCACGCTTTTAGCGGGAATCTATTTTGTGGATGCCCGATGAAAACATTCGGGCATGACGATAATATTTTAAATTCCTAAAATCATTTTTACAAGTAAAGGAATTCCTAAAATAAATGATTCTGCAAACATAGGTACTAAAAGACTGCGGGTTTTTTCATACACATAACCACAAAATCCGCCAAGAAGAATAAAAATTCCATACATTAAAATAGTGTTATAAGTGTAGAATGGAATATTCACTTGTCCGAAAGCAAAAAGTGTTGTGGAAAAAAGTATTGCTGGGGAAATGCGAAATCGAGAAATTACAATTGGCTCGTCCCAAAATTTTCCGATAAGAGTTTGCATCATTCCATAAAAAAATATTTGGTCTGCAACTGGTCCGGAAACAAATTGCGTGATGAACATTATAATGGTATTTCCTGTAGTAAAAATTTCTGTTTTGTAAGGAATACCATATTGATAATATAATACTACAATAAAAAGTGATGTCGTAATACACCATTGTAAAAGTAATGAAAACCCAAGTGGACGGTTCATGGCATTAATTCCGTAACTCCACAAATGTCCGCGAGAAGCAACAATAATGACGAGCATTCCTACGGTGAATTGCCAAAAGTGATGCTGAAAAATGAAAAGAAAATTTTTAGAAAGTGTAGAAGGAAAGTGAATGAGCGAAGGAAGAATTTCTAACATTGCCAAACGTTGAACACCATAATATAACCCAAACACAAAACCTAAAACTAAAAAACGATACAACCAACGTTGAAAAGATATTTGCATAATGATTAATAATACTCGTTTATTATTGCGAAAAGAATTAGTAAAAATTTTTCATTCTCATTCTATAAAAATTCTTGCTGCAAGAGAAATAGATGGTTACAATGAACCATCACCATTATTTAATGATGGTTACGGAGACCAAAAAGAAAAATCTCCGGACATTATTGGCTATGATAAAGAGCGAGAATGCTACGTTCTTGGTATTGTAAAAACTGAGACCGATAATCTTGAATCTTTAGAATGTTTAACAGAATATGATGTTTTTTTTGACCATCATAATAGTTTGAACAAAAAATCTTCTCGTGTGTATTATATACTTCCACCTTCACGGATTGAAGAATTTACGGCAATTATTACTCATTACATTCATCGTGAATATTGGGGAAATTTGGTGATTGTTCGTTCACTTCAACAATAATGAATTATCACGAAATTTTCTATAATCAATATCACAATAATTTTATTTGTTAGATAAATAATCTGTTTTATCGAGCTTCTTCAACCTCTTCTTTAATTGCATCATCAAACAATTCTCGTAACTTTGTATTTTTGCTAAGGTCAATATTCTCAATTTTAGTTTTCTTGTAATTTAAGCTTATCAATTCTAGGTTTTTACTTAAATCTAAATTAGTAAGTTGATTAGAAGAACAGTTTAATATTTCTAAATTTGTATTTTGGGTTACATTTAATGTACCAAGTTGATTGAAAGAGCAATCTAATAATTTTAATTTTACACTACCTAATTCTAAACTAGTAAGTTGGTTTGAGGAACAATACAAATAATTCAGGTTTATATTTTGATTTATACTTAATGTATTAATTTTATTAGAAGAACATTTTAATTCTACTAAATTTGTATTTTGGTTTATATTTAATGTATTAAGTTGATTAACAGAACAATCTAAAACTTCTAATGAAAAATTTTTAGTTATATCTAACGCGGTGAGTCGATTAGAAGAACAGTTCAAAAACTTCAATAAAAAATTTTTAGTTATATCTAATGCAGTGAGTTGATTAGAAGAACAGTTCAAAGATTTCAACGCTAAATTTTTAGTCATATCTAATGTGGTAAGTTGATTAGAAAAACAGTATAAAGTTTCTAATGTTAAATTTATCTCTGTTTTATTTGTTATTAATGTATCAAGTTTATTGGAATTACAATCTAAAAAGACTAATTTTCCGTTCTGGCTTATATCTAATTTTACAAGTTGATTTTTGGAACAATCTAAATATTGTAATTCTGTATTTTTATGTATGTCCAATTTTATAAATTGATTAAGATAACATTTTAAATGTGTTAAATTTGTATTTTGACTCACATTCAAATTTGTAAGTTGATTATTGTAACAGTTTAATTTTTTTAAATTATGATTATTTTTTACATCTAATGAAGTAAAGCGGTTAGAAGAACAGTCTAAATTTTCTAGTTTTTTATTCTTGTTTATTTCTAAGATAGTAAGTTGATTATAATAACAATCTAATGTTGTGAGATTTATATTGTTCTTTAAATTTAAAGAAATAATTTTATTAGAAGAGCAATTTAAGTTTTCTAATTTTATGTTGTTTTCTACATTTAAAGCAGTAAGTTGATTGTAATTGCAGATTAATGTTTTTAATTTTGTATTTTTACTCACATTTAATGTTGTGAGTTGGTTAACTGCACAATCTAAGTATATTAATTCTTGATTTTTACTTATATCTAATTTCATTAATTTATTACCACCACATGTCAAATATACAAGATGAGTAAAATTCTCTATTCCTTGTAAACTAGCAATATTATTAGTACTGATTTTTAAAAAATATATATCAGCAATATTGGGTACAATAACTGTATCACCGATGCTCTGACTAATGTTATAATTAAGAGAGTGGTTAATTAACGCATTACGAAATTGTTCATCAGGAATCCATACCTTTGTTTGAGCAATATTTGTTGTATGAATTATTATTGTTAATAAAATTACGTAGAAAAAATTATACATAAATAATTCCTTTTATATTATAGTAGTTTTAGATGAGCAAACTTCAGCATCAAATTTTTTTGTCCCACACTTTGGAATAACACTACCGCTTTTGCTGCTTCACCATTTCCTGTAAGATGAAGAATTTTTCCTTTTCCAAAAACTTCATGTTGAACCAGTGAACCAATTTTTAATGTTGGCTGCTCTTGTGATTCATCATAAGTTGGTTCTTCATCACGAAAGATAAAATTCTCTTCCGTATTTTTTTTGTAGAAAGATTTTTTGTTTTCATATTTCGTAAATGCATTGCGTGAAGTAGTTTTTGGAATTGTTGGACGTGATGTTTCTTTTATAATAAGAGAATTTTCAATTTCTTCAACAAAACGAGAAAGTATGGGATATGTTAAATCTCCAAAACGATAACGAATGCGTGAATGGGTGAGGAAAAGTTTTTTCATCGCACGAGTAATTCCCACATAAAATAATCTTCGTTCTTCTTCCAATTCGTGAACATCCAATGCAACTTGATAGAGTGGGAGCAGACCTTCTTCTGTTCCGGCAATAAACACTACAGGAAATTCCAATCCTTTGGCAGCGTGGAGAGTCATTAACGTTATGGTATTTTTATTATCCGTCAAATTATCTGTTGCAGAAACTAATGCAACTTCTTCTAAAAATGTTTCTAATGTTGCGTCGGGTTTGGCAGCAATAAATTCACTAATCGCAGAAAGTAATTCTTGAATATTTTCCCACTTGCCTAAAGATTCCAACGTTCCTTCATCTTTATACATTTTGAGAATTCCTAACTCATCAACTAAGGTGCGAACAAGTTCGTTGGTAGAAAATTCTTTTTTGAGTATAAGATATTTATCTAATAGACGAATGAACTGAATAATACTTTGTTTATTTCGTTCGGTGAGTGATGGAATATTTGTAACAGAATGCAGTGCATCAAAAAAAGAAAGATTTTTTTCTTTGGCATATTCTCGGATTTTTTCTATTGTTGTTTCACCAATTCCTCGTGTGGGATAATTGATAATGCGTAACATGCTTTCTTCATCTTTGGGATTGACGAGTATTCGCAAATAGGCTAATACATCTTTAATTTCTTTTCTTTTGTAAAATTCAATTCCCCCAACAATGATGTAGGGAATTCCTGCTCGCCGCATTGCATCTTCGATAGAACGAGATTGTGCATTGGTGCGATAGAGAACGGCAAAATCTTTTAAATCATATTTATATTTTGTGCATTGCTCTTTTATGCGATGAACAATTTGCATTCCTTCATCTTTATCATCTTCGGTTTCCAATAATGTGATACCATCACCTTGAATATTTTCAGTCCACAACGTTTTGTGAATTTGATTTTTGTTGCGTTTAATAACAGCATCTGCCGCAGCGAGAATAGTTTTTGTAGAACGATAATTTTGTTCTAATCGAAATGTTTGTGCTTCGGGATAATCTCGTTCAAAATCTAAAATATTACGAATATCGGCACCACGAAATGAATAAATACTTTGTGCATCATCACCAACAACGCAAATATTTTTAAAACGTGATGCCAATAAATTTATCAATGTATATTGAGCACGATTAGTATCTTGATATTCATCGACCAAAATGTGACGAAAACGATGTTGATATTTTTCTAAAATATGTTGATGAGATTGAAAGAGTTCAATGGGTTTCAATAATAAATCATCAAAATCCATAGAATTAGATTTGTATAATCGTTGTTGATATTCATGATAAACTTGTGCAACCTTTTGTTCAAAAATATCTTTTGCAATATTTTCATATTCTGCAGGAGAAATCATTTGATTTTTTGCTCCGCTGATGCGAGAGTACACTGCTCGCGGATTAAATTGTTGTGCAGAAAGATTTATTGCGGACATAATATTTTTGATGAGTGAGAGACAATCATCAGTATCATAAATAGTAAAACTTCTTTGATAACCAAGCACTTCACATTCTTGTCTAAGAATTCTTGCAAAGATAGAATGAAATGTTCCTGCCCACACATTAGTTGCTTGAGGTCCAACAATGGAATGAATGCGTTCTTTCATTTCTCGTGCAGCTTTATTGGTAAAGGTGAGTGCAAGAATTTCGTACGGCTTTATGTTAGAATGAATGAGATAGGCAATGCGATAGGTGAGAACGCGGGTTTTTCCGCTGCCGGCACCTGCAACAATCATCACTGGTCCATCAATAGTGGAAACGGCTTGTTGTTGTACAGGATTAAGTTGTTGAAGTAAAGAATTCATTCTAAAAAAATTAGGAAGGAAATTATTTTTAACTAAACCCTGTCAGAGTTTAAAACTCTGGCAGGGTTACGGAAATTCAACATATTGCAAAATAATTGCACCTTCTAAACGAAGAAGAAATTCATTCTGAAAAAATTAGGAAGGAAGAAATTATTTTTGCAGAACTAAAATAAGAAAACTTTTTGATAGTTTTAGTATGGGATGGGAAATATTTTTTGTGAGAAGAGATTTGTCAAGTTTTAAAAACTTGACAAATCTAAAAAAATATTACAAAATAATTGCACCTTCTAAACGAAGAAGAAATTCTTTTGTTTTTGTCCCTGCAGCATAACCGGTGAGAGAGCCATCGTTTCCAATAACACGATGACATGGTATAATGATAGGAATTGGATTGTGTCCATTGGCTTTTCCAACGGCTTGAAATCCGCGTGGAACACCTGCTCGTTTGGCTAATTGCTTATAAGAAATAGTTGTTCCGTACGGAATTTTTTTGAGTTCTTTCCACACACGAAGTTCAAAATCACTTCCAACACAATCTAAAGGAAGAGAAAATTTTACTAACTTTCCGTTGAAGTAACGATTGAGTTGTTCAATAATTTCTTTGTTTCTACTTTTGTTTTCGATGACGTCATCTTTTTCAAAATGAAGTGAAAGCCATTTGAAAAAATCTTTTTTGGATTCTTTCGGAATAGTAATTTTACAAACACCTTTTTCTGTAGAGGCAACATACACAGTTCCTATTTTGGAATCAAAAGAAGTGCAGTAGACTTTTGGCATGATTGAAGAAATTAAAAATTTGTAAAATGGAGGAAAAAAAATATACTGAAGTTCATTGTGGAGAGCAAGATGTTATTCTAAAAATCTTTCTTATAAAAATTTTATTTTTATTTTTTTTCACCTATATTACAAAACTTTTGGAGAGATGCAAGAGTGGTTGAATTGGCTACCCTGGAAAGGTAGTGTACCCGTAAGGGTACCGTGGGTTCGAATCCCACTCTCTCCGCAAAAACATAACAGGTAGGGACAGAACATGTTCTGTCCCTACATTGTTTCACATCAATCTCATTTTCTATGTCATACGTAAAACTCACCCCACCAACCAACGGAAAAAAAATCACCATCCAAAATGGAAAACTCAATGTTCCAGAAAATCCCATCATACCATTTATAGAAGGAGATGGAACTGGACCAGATATTTGGCGTGCTTCACAAAAAGTGTTTGATGCTGCCATTGCAAAAGCATACAATGGAAAAAGAAAAATCACATGGTTTGAAGTGTACGCCGGAGAAAAAGCAAACACAGTATACGGACCAAATACATGGTTGCATGATGATACTATCGAAGCATTCAAAGAATATCTTGTAGGAATTAAAGGACCATTGACTACTCCTGTTGGAGGAGGAATTCGTTCACTCAATGTTGCGTTGAGACAAATTTTAGATTTGTATGTCTGTTTGCGTCCAGTGCAATGGTTTACCGGAGTTCCATCGCCAGTAAAACATCCTGAAAAAGTTGATATGGTAATTTTTCGCGAAAACACAGAAGATATTTATGCAGGAATTGAGTACAAAGGCGGCTCACCCGAAGCACAAAAAGTTTTAGATTTTCTTGCAAAAGAATTTCCAAAAGATTTCGAAAAAATTCGTTTCAACACAAAAGAGAAAAGCGAAGAATTTTGGAAACTTGTTGGCGCAAAAAATTTCCCCACAGATATTAATGTGGGAATTGGGATTAAACCCGTAAGTTATTCCGGAACAGTCCGACTTGTACACAGTGCAATTAGTTATGCAATAGAAAACAAACGCAAAAATGTAACATTAGTTCACAAAGGCAACATCATGAAATTTACTGAAGGTGCTTTTCGGGATTGGGGATATCAAGTAGCGAAAGAATATTTTGGTGCTGTGGAAATCGATGGCGGACCGTGGTGTAAAATTCCCGATGGAAAACCCGGGGCAGGAATTATTATAAAAGATGCAATCGCTGATATTACCTTACAACAAGTGCTCACACGTCCGGAAGATTTTGATGTGATTGCAACATTAAATTTAAATGGAGATTATCTTTCTGATGCGTTAGCCGCACAAGTTGGCGGAATTGGAATCGCACCTGGTGGAAATATTAATTACATCACCGGGCACGCAATTTTTGAAGCAACCCACGGAACAGCTCCCAAATATGCGAATCTTGATAAAGTAAATCCCGGTTCAGTTGTATTAAGCGGAGAAATGATGTTGCGGTACATGGGTTGGACTGAAGCAGCGGATTTAATTTTAAAGGGCTTGAATGGAGCGATTGGTGCAAAAACTGTAACGTACGATTTTGCTCGTTTAATGGATGGTGCAAAAGAAATTAAGTGTTCAGAATTTGGTGAAGCAATGATGAAGAAGATGTAGACTATGATTTTAATTTGTAGAGATTCCATTGTAACGGAATACTTTTTATTTTTTAGAAATGATAAAAGTTTGAGAAAAAATGTAGAATTCAAAATACAAAAAGTCAAAATAGTTCTAGAATATTGACAATAGATAATTTAGTTCATATAATTCTATCATAAACCATAAACAAATAAGGAGTGATTATGATAAAAACCAAACTTACCCTTGTGGCATTATTATTATTTATTGTAGAGATAACTGCCCAAACAAAAGTATGTGTACCTGATACAAGTTTTAGAAAAGCGCTTATTAATCATTCTCCAACTTATAATATTATTCAAGGTAATAGTGATACTGTAGTAGTGCCAAATATTAATTTGATTGATACTTTAATTATTAATAATAAACAAATTACTAACTTACAAGGAATAGAAAAATTTACTGCATTACAATATTTAAGTTGTGCTTTTAATCAACTTACCACATTGGATGTAAGTAACAATTTAGCATTAACATATTTAAACTGTTTTTATAACACTAATCTTTCTATACTAAATGTAAGTAATAATACAGCATTACAAGTTTTAGATTGTTCGAACAACAAGGTCACTACTTTAGATGTGAGTGCAAATACAGCATTAACACATTTAGATTGTGCCTCTATGAATATTACTACCTTAGATGTGAGTAATAATACAGCATTACAAACATTATATTGTTCTAATAATAACATCAGTACCTTAGATGTGAGTACAAATACAGCATTACAAACACTATCTTGTTCTAATAATAACATCAGTACCTTAGATGTGAGTAATAATACAGCATTGATATCGTTAAGTTGTGTTAATAATAATCTAACTACATTGAACTTAAATAGAAATACAACGTTGACATATTTAAAATGTTTTGGTAATAACCTTAGTATTTTAGATATCAGTGCAAATACAGCATTAACAGATGTAGATTGTTCGTTAAATCCAAATCTTACCACTATATATGTATGGATACTTCCATTTCCACCACCAGGTGTAATAGAAGTAAAAGATATGTCAGCAAATTATGTAACTCCACCAGTTCCGGCAATGCCAATCTTACTAAGTCCAATAAATAATGCGACCAATCAATCATTATATCCAACATTAAAATGGGGAAAAGTTTCTTTTGCCCATACCTATCAATTGGAAGTATCACACAACAATATTATAGTTTTTAAAGATACTACACTGGTTGATACCACCAAAAAAATAGGTCCGTTACTATATAATACAATATACACATGGCAAGTACGAGCAAGAAACGTTAAGGGAACCAGTCCTTATAGGATAAATCAATTTACGACTCTTTCTGCTCCCACATCAAATTATTCATCTACCACAATAGATTTTGGGAATGTTGGTATAGGCAGCAATAAAGATATGTCCTTTGCCGTACAATGTATGGGAGGAGATACCTTGAAAATCAATACAATCAATATTGCAAATTCAAAATTTATGGTTGTAGGAAGCAGTCAATATAACATTCCATTTACTCAAACAAGTAATATAACAATAAAGTTCACTCCAAATGGATTAGGAAAAGATTCCACCCAAATCATCCTTACCAGTAACACCACCAAAGGATTAGATACCTTGAAAGCATATGGGACTGGAACTCTACCCACCACATCAATTCATCCAGAAAAGAATTTTGTACCAACAGAATATAGTATATCTCAAAACTATCCGAACCCATTCAACCCATCAACACTAATCAATTATCAACTACCAATAAGTAGTTATGTAACATTGAAAGTGTATGATATGTTAGGGAAAGAAGTCGCAACACTAGTGAATGGAGAAAAGAAAGTTGGAGTGTATGAAGTGAATTTTGATGGAAGTCAATTATCCGGTGGAATATATTTTTACAGACTGACTGCGGGAAAATTTAGTGAAATTAAGAAAATGGTGTTGGTGAAGTAAACCATGATTGGTACGATGAAAAGATTATCATGGTTTGAGTTGGAGTCCCGCTTATAACGGGACTCTTTGTATTTTTATTGACTGCTTGTATTGCATTTGAGAACAAGTTTAACAGAAATCTAAAATTGATAATTGTTCATTGCAAATTTTCCATTGATTTTGTCTTTGCGAGGAAAAAATCTTATATCTTTCATTGGTATTTTTACTTCACCAAGGCGAATTCATCTTTGATTTTTTCTTTGTAAAAAATACTCATCTACTTCGTTACTCAATTACTCAATATACTCCACTACTCACATACTCCATTGATAATTGTTCATTGCAAATTTTTCATTGAATATTTTTCCACATCACGAATTTTTTGAATAATTTGTTGTTGTTCTTTTAAAAAAGCAATTGTATCAATACCATTCAGCAAAGCATTTTGAATTTCTACTCTATTATACTGTAAATCCTGCTCCAATTTTTTCTTTTTGATGCTTTTAATGGCACCCAACGCCTGTTCAAAAATTCTCCCATCACGTTCTTGCGCCCCAACTTCTCGTTGAATTCGTGTATCTTCATGCTCACGAGAAAATAATACTTCAGAAAATATTTTCTTTTCTTCATCATTTTCTAACAATGTTAATATTTGATGACTATCAAATGAACCGTGGTTATCAAACTCATCTACCAATAATTGAATAATCTTTTGTATTTGTGGATGTGAAATTTCATCTACAGAAAGATGCCGAAAAACGAATGGCATCATTGTTTGTGGAGAATGTAATAGCACGAATAATAATTCTTTTTCTTCTAAGGGAAGAGTGGTAGAAGAATTTTTTTGCGGAATCTCTGGAGATTTTTTTGTATTAGAAGTATTTGATTGAAATGATGCTTTTGTAAAATCCTTCTTTTTCCATTTTTCTAATTCAGAATACAAGGTAGATTCGTAAATATGATATTCTTCAGCAATTTCTTTAATAAAAAATGCTTGACGTAACGGGTCTTTCACTTTTGCGATAGTTTGGACCAATGTTCGTATTGCTTCTGCTTTTCCTTCCGGAGTAGAAAATTTTCCTTCACGTTCCAACATTCTTGCTTTAAAATTCAAAAATGTTGTTGCTCGTGTGATTGCATCATGCAAAGCATTCACGCCATTTTTTTGCACAAAAGAATCCGGGTCATTGCCTTCCGGTAATTGCACAACACGAACATCCAAACCATTTTCCAAAATCAAATCCACACCACGCATCATAGCATTGGCACCAGCGGAATCTGCATCATACAAAAAGATAATATTTTTGGTGTAGCGGGAAAGAAGTTGAATTTGTTCTGTGGTTAACGCCGTTCCGCTGGAAGCCACCACATTTTTTATTCCTGCTTGAAAAACAGAAATCACATCAGCGTAACCTTCCACCAAAATCACAAAATCCTTTTCGCGAATACTTTCCTTTGCCTGCCAAAGTCCGTACAGCGTTTTGCTTTTTTGATAAATTGGTGTTTCTGGTGAATTGATATATTTTGCTAAAGGGTCATCATCATATAATTTTCTTGCGCCAAACGCAATCACTCTTCCGAGCGGAGAAAAAATGGGAAACATTGCTCTTCCGCGAAATACATCATAATACGAACCATCATCTCGTTTTTTGAGTAAGCCAACTTTTTCCAAATTATAAAGTGATAGACCTTCCTCTTTTGCTTTTTCTATAAGAGATTCCCATCCGCGTAAAGAATATCCTAAACCGAACGTGGTAATAGTTTTTTCGGAAAAGCCACGTTTCAAAAAATAGTCTTGCGCAAATTTTCCTTCTTCAGTTTTGAGATTATAATAGAATGCTTTTGCTGCGAAAGTACAAACAGAATATAAAATTTCTGTTTCACTTTCTTGAACATTGTTTTCTATTTTCGTGATAGGAATTCCGGTTTTTTCGGCGAGAACAGTAACGGCTTCTACATAAGAAATATTATCATATTCCATAATGAACGTAAAAACATTTCCACCACGTTGGCATCCGAAACAATAATACATTTGTTTATCTAAACTAACATTAAATGATGGTGTTTTTTCATTATGAAATGGACATAATCCGAGATAATTTTTTCCACGCTTTTTGAGTTTGATAAAACCACCAATGTATTCAACGATATCTACAGCATTGCGGATTTCTTCTATTTTTTCATTTGGAATTTTCATGCTTCAAAGATACGAAATTCAGAATACAGAACACAGAATTTCGTAGTCAGAATATAGAAGTTAGAATGTAGTCCTCTGCAGTGGTGGATTGTGTGTTAGCCAGTGGGAATTTAGGATGAAAATAGGAATCCAAAAATTACTCATTGATAATGAAAATTAAAATCCGTATAATTTCCTAATTTTTATTTTATACTTCATTAAAACTAAGGAGCAATTTTTATGCAAACACAACTTACCAAACTCGTTGCATTATTCTTACTGGTTGTAGGAATAACCACTGCCCAAACAAAAGTATGGGTGCCTGACCAAAATTTTAGAACTGCACTTATTAACAGTGCTAACGCTATAACCCAAGGTACTAATGATACGGTAATAGTACAAAATATCAGTGCCGTACGTATCATAGAGATATCCAGCTCTCAAATTACCAATTTACAAGGGATAGAAAAATTTACCGCATTACAAACTTTAGATTGTTCTGATAATCCAAATCTCAGCACATTAAACGTGAGTACCAATACCGCATTAGAATATTTAGATTGTTCTACTAATGCTAATCTCAGCACATTAAATGTGAGTGGAGCCACCGCATTACAAACTTTAGATTGTTCTTCCACTAATCTGACGAGTTTAAACGTGAGTACCAATACCGCATTAGAATATTTAGATTGTTCTAATAATGCTAATCTCAGTACATTAAATGTGAGTGGAGCCACCGCATTACTATATTTATATTGTTCTTCCACTAATCTGACGAGTTTAAATGTGAGTACCAATACCGCATTACAAAATTTATATTGTTCTTCCACTAAACTGACTACATTAGATATTAGTACCAATACCTCATTACAAAATTTAAATTGTTCTTCTAATGCTAATCTTACTACTATTTATGTATTGGTAAATCCACCATCAGGTATATCCATAATAAAAGATATGTCAGCAATGTATGTAGTTCTTCCATCACCAACAACACCGATTATAGTAAGCCCAGTAAACAATGCGACCAATCAATCATTGTATCCCACACTAACATGGAAAAAAGTTTCCTCTGCCCATAAATATTTTCTTCATGTAGTAAGAAATAATGTTACTATTCTTCTTGATACCACGCTTACCGATACATCCAAACAAATAGGACCGTTATTGTATAATACAACATATGCTTGGGGAGTGCGTGCACAAAATATAAAAGGAAATAGTCCATATTCTTCAGCAAGCTATTTTACGACTCTTTCTGCTCCCACATCAAATTATTCATCTACCACAATAGATTTTGGGAATGTTGGTATAGGCAGCAATAAAGATATGTCCTTTGCCGTACAATGTATGGGAGGAGATACCTTGAAAATCAATACAATCAATATTGCAAATTCAAAATTTATGGTTGTAGGAAGCAGTCAATATAACATTCCATTTACTCAAACAAGTAATATAACAATAAAGTTCACTCCAAATGGATTAGGAAAAGATTCCACCCAAATCATCCTTACCAGTAACACCACCAAAGGATTAGATACCTTGAAAGCATATGGGACTGGAACTCTACCCACCACATCAATTCATCCAGAAAAGAATTTTGTACCAACAGAATATAGTATATCTCAAAACTATCCGAACCCATTCAACCCATCAACACTAATCAATTATCAACTACCAATAAGTAGTTATGTAACATTGAAAGTGTATGATATGTTAGGGAAAGAAGTCGCAACACTAGTGAATGGAGAAAAGAAAGTTGGAGTGTATGAAGTGAATTTTGATGGAAGTCAATTATCCGGTGGAATATATTTTTACAGACTGACTGCGGGAAAATTTAGTGAAATTAAGAAAATGGTGTTGGTGAAGTAAACCATGATTGGTACGATGAAAAGATTATCATGGTTTGAGTTATCTAAGGACGGATGAAAAATCCGTCCTTTTTTGTTTTTATTGACACTGCTTGCATTAGTCTGTATCTTATACAAATAAAAATAGGCTGCAAAAACTTAAGAAAAATATGGAAACCAACCTTGTAGAAAAAATCCACCAACTTAAAAAAGAACTGAACGCAGTAATCCTCGCACATTATTATCAAGAAGGAGAAATTCAGGATATTGCGGATGTTGTGGGAGATAGTTTGGAACTTGCACGTCGTGCTGCCTCAACATCGGCGGATGTTATTGTGTTTGCTGGTGTTCATTTTATGGCAGAAACAGCAAAAATTCTCAATCCAAAAAAATTAGTATTGTTGCCGGATTTAGAAGCTGGCTGTTCTCTTGCGGATAGTTGTCCACCACCCGCATTTAAAAAATTTAGAGAAATCCATCCGGAATATCTTGCTATCACTTACATTAATTGCACCGCAGAAGTAAAAGCGTTAAGTGATATTATTTGCACATCCAGCAATGCAGAAAAAATCATTAATCAAATTCCACGCAACCAACAAATTTTATTTTCTCCGGATAAAAATTTAGGTGGCTATCTTAAAAAGAAAACGGGAAGAGACATGTTGTTGTGGAATGGTGCATGTATTGTTCACGAAACATTTAGCGAACGTAAAATTATCGGCTTGCAAATGCAACATCCAAATGCTCAACTCATTGCACATCCGGAATGTGAAGAACATATTTTAGAAAAAGCAGATTTTATTGGTTCTACCAGTGCATTGTTAAACTATGTTCAAACAAATCCACACAAAGAATTTATTGTTGCAACCGAATCCGGAATATTACATCAAATGGAAAAAAAATGTCCGGAGAAAAAATTTATTCCCGCACCACCGGAAGCAAACTGTTCATGCAATGAATGTCCGTATATGAAACTCAACACGATGGAAAAACTTTATCTTTGTATGAAAAATAAATCTCCACAAATTACTTTAAGTGCAGAAATTATGGAAAAAGCACTTAAACCAATTCAAAAAATGTTGGAGATGAGTTGATTCAGAAGTTAGAAGTAAGGAAGAATTAAGAAGTAGGAATTTAGAATGCAAAAAAATCCTCCCCTCTGTAGCGATGGAGAGAGGGGAATGAGGGGTGTGTCCAAAAATTAAGAAATTTTATGAAATTTATTGTTACCTGTTTTTTCATTTCAAGTTTTTCACTCGCACAAGAACTTCATCCCATCATTGCTTTTGATTCACTTGGTTATCCTACAAAAATTTGGATGGATATTATTTATAAAAGATATAATTACAATGATAGCACTACATTGAATATTATATCCTCTACCAAAGATTCTTCATGGATAAAAAATATTTATCAAGCAATTCCACGTTGGAAAAAAATCCTACCAAAGTTACAAAAACCATTTTTTAATGTTTCATTATCCGATACTATTTATATTGTTATTGGTAATCAATTAGCAGATGATGCTTTCACTCATGGTAACAATACCATTTGTTTTGATATTCAACAACTTTCTGAATACGGTAAAGGAGAATCTGAGGAAAATAAAGAGCGAATAGATAGAATATTTTCGCATGAATATATTCATCTTCTTCATAAATCATGGAGAAAAGATAAAATTATTATCACAACACAATGGGAAAAAATTTTGTTGGAATGTGTCAATGAGGGATTAGGAAATTATTATTCATTATCTCAAAAATGGAAAATAGATACACAAGGAAAAATTCCCGAAATTACAAAAAATACATTGAAAAAATTAGAACCCATATTTGTTGAAAAATTTTGTTTTGCATTTCATCACCAAAACTTTGATGATTCACTTTTCAATAAATTATCAAAAGGAAAATTTGAGGAAAAGTGGGGAGCATTACCAGTAGCATTGTGGCTTGATAGAGAAACACACAGTGATTCTCAATTGTTACGTCAATGGATTGAAAAAGGGTTAGATGGTGTACTCTATTTAGCAGATAAATATTTGGAAGAACCATATCGTAGTAAATTGAGAGAATGTAGAAAATAGAATTTAGAAAGCAGAATACAGAAATCAAAATAAGTCCCCTCCACGTTTTTTGTGTCCCGCATTTTTTTGCGGGATACGTTGGGTTAAGCGGTGGAGAGAGGGTTCGCCTATGGCGAATTAGGGGTGTGTCCAAATTAGAGTAAGAAGGAAAAATTAAGAAAGCAGAATTATAAAAAGTCTGTGTTAATCAGTGAAATCTGTGGCAAGCAATTAAATATCAATCAAAGGAAAAATTATGACACTCGAACTACTCGTACCACTACTTTTTGTTTTTGTCATCGCCATCTTTCTCGGTTTTGAACTCATCTCAAAAGTTCCATCCACACTTCACACACCACTCATGTCTGGCTCCAATGCAATTTCGGGAATCACCGTAGTTGGTGCAATCATTGCTGCCGGAGAAGGAGGAAATGAAACGCTCAGTATTGTATTGGGAACATTAGCAATTATTTTTGCCATGATAAATGTTGTTGGCGGATATTTAGTAACTCACCGCATGTTAGAAATGTTCAAAAAGAAAGAGAGCGGAAAATAAATGACATCATTTGCAGAAATTTTATACATCATCGCCGCAACACTTTTTATTATCGGATTAAAAAAATTAGGAAAACCGGAAACCGCACGTCGTGGAAATTTAATTTCTGCCGTTGGAATGCTCATCGCAATACTCGCAACAATCATTCATTACCAAATTCTTGATTTCACGTGGATTATTGTTGGAATGCTCATTGGTTCTGTCATCGGAATAATCCTCGCAAAAATTGTAAAGATGACCGAAATGCCGCAAATGGTTGCACTCTTAAATGGTTATGGCGGACTTGCGAGTTTGCTTGTTGGCTGGGCAGAATATCACCGAGCAGCTTCGTTTGATTGCTACACGTCCACAACATTATTTCTCACAATCCTTGTTGGCGGAATAACATTTACCGGAAGTGTTATTGCATGGGCAAAACTCAAAGAAGTGATGACAGGAAAACCAATTCTTTTTTCCGGACAAAAATTTGTAAATGGATTACTTTTACTTTCAGCAATTGTATTGGGAATTATTTTTGTTCTCCAACCAGAATTAAGTCCGGAAATTTTTCTTTTTATAATTGTATTATCATTTATTTTAGGGATAACATCCGTTATTCCAATTGGTGGAGCGGATATGCCGGTGGTGATTTCGCTGCTCAACAGTTATTCTGGAATTGCTGCATGTTTTGCCGGATTTGCTATCCAAAATAATGTGTTGATTGTTACTGGTTCACTTGTTGGTGCCAGCGGAATTATTCTTACACAAATTATGTGCAAAGCAATGAACCGTTCACTCACCAATGTGTTGTTCAGCGGATTTGGTTCGGTAACAATGCAAACAAGTAATGCAGCACAAGGAGAAGTAAAATCTGTTTCTGTTGAAGATGCGTATTACATTTTGGAAGCAGCACGTTCTGTTGCGGTTGTTCCCGGTTACGGACTTGCTGTTGCACAAGCCCAACACGTTGTTCGCGAGTTGGGAGAATTGTTGGAACACAATGGAGCAGAAGTTCGTTACATCATCCATCCCGTTGCAGGAAGAATGCCCGGACACATGAACGTATTACTTGCTGAAGCCAATGTTTCGTACGATAAACTTTTTGAAATGGACGCCGTCAATCCCATTATGGAAACCATCGATGTGTGTTTAGTCATTGGAGCAAATGATGTTGTCAATCCGTCTGCACGAGAAGATAAAAGTAGTCCCATTTATGGAATGCCGATTATCAATGTTGATATGGCAAAAACTGTAATCGTAATGAAACGTTCAATGGCTTCTGGTTTTGCAGGAATTGAAAATCCATTATTTTTCAAACCCAACACACGAATGCTTTTTGGAGATGCGAAGAATGTTGTTCAAGGTTTGGTGGCGGAGTTTAAAAAAGTTTGAAAGTAGTTGAGTAAATGAGTAGTGGAGTAAGTGAGAATTAAGAAGTCAGAATTCAGAAGGTAGAAGATAGAATATTTCAGTGAATATCATAGTAATCCGCCCGTGGCGGATAACAAATCAGTGTTCTATTTTTTATGTGAAAAAAACAATGAATTATTGTAATTATAGAAATAAAATGTATACCCAGTGTTCCATTTATTAAAAGATTAGCGACTTTGCGTCTTTGCGAGAAAAAAATCTTATATCTGTAATTTAAAAAAAATAATATTGATAATTTTTCATTGTTAATTTTTAATTGAAAAAAATGTCTTTTTATACACTTTCCAAACCCCAACGAACCACACTTGTAGAAAAAATCAACACAGAAATTTTTTCAGAAATCCAAAAACAAAAACTCAAAAAAATACCCACCTATTTTTCTGATGAAGATACCTACATCAGAAAAACCGCATATCTTTCCATCGGGAAAATTTACAAAACACACCCACCTTTACAATTACCAATAACTTCTTTATTAAAAAAATTACTGAAATCCGATAACTTTAAAATCCGACAAACAACTATCAATGCTGCGGGAGAAATTGGAATAAAAGATTTTGAAAAAGTAGAGCACTTTTTTGATATAGGATTATTTGATGAACATCATTCAGTACGAAACGCTGTTATCGGTTCAATCAAAAAAATGGGAGAAAAAAATCCGAAACCCGTTTTGCAATGGGCAAAAAAATATCTTCATCACGAAAACAAAGAAATCCGCAGAGAAATATGTCACGGAATAGAACTCCGCGGAAGAAAATATCCACACGATATTTTACCATTATTAAAAGAACTCCAACATGATACCACAACAAGAGTAAAAAATACATTAGTTCACGTACTCGGACAAATCGCGTACAAAAAAGGATGTTTAGAAATTGTTGTTCGAGATTTAAAAACGTGGGAAAATCAAGAACTCGTTGCAAAAGCATTAGAAGAAATTATCGATGTTCACGAACGCTACAAAAATTTTTCCGCACTCACACAAGAACAAGCAAAAAAATATATTGATAGAGAATTAAGAAGTAAGAGGTAAGAATTAAGAAGGAAGAAATTAGAATTTCGGATTTTGAATTCCGAATATTATGTTTGCGACTTTGCAAGAAAAAAGTTCTTTTAGTATTTAGTAATTCGTTTTTTATCTTTCATCCATTATCCTTTTTACTTTCATAGAAAAAGTGCTATATTTCACATAAATTATATATTCATAAAACCTTTCCAATCACTTATAAAAAATTGATATAACATGCAAGAACAACTTATACGCTGGTACACACCGTACCTCAGCAGAGATTTTGAAATGGCTGTTTTCGGACATTCCGGATATCCCATCATCGCATTTCCCACCTCACTCGGTAATCATTATCAAAACAAAGATTTTAAATTAATAGAATCTGCCTCATATTTTTTAGATGCCGGACTCATTAAAATTTACTGTCCGAATGGAATAGATGAACAAAGTTGGTACAACAAATCCATCCATCCCGCCGATAGAGTAAAAACCCATATGGCGTACGAAAATGTAATTTTGCACGATGTATTTGAATATGCTATGCGAGAAACCGGACGAAGCAAAGTTGGTGTTGCCGGATGTAGTTTTGGTGGATATCATTCAGCCAATATCGCATTTCGTCATCCCGATAAAGTAGGATATGTATTCAGCATGAGCGGTGCATTTGATATTAAACAATTTATTGATGGATATTATGATGATAATTGTTATTTCAACAATCCAATGGATTACATGCCGAATTTAAGTGACCCATGGTATTTTCACCACTTACATCAAATGGGAATTGTGTTAGGAACAGGTGAGTGGGATAGTTGCCGCGGAGAAAATCATAAACTTTCCGGAATACTTTTCTCTAAAGGAATAAATCATTGGTTAGATGATAGACAAGGCGTTGGTCACGATTGGCCCTGGTGGCGAGAAATGTTCCCAAAGTATTTGTCAAGAATTTAATTTAAAATTGAAAAAGTAAAAATTATTCATTTATATTTTTAGAAAGGAAACACCATGAAAAAAATCGGAATCCTCTTTGGGCAGGAAAACACCTTTCCGCCAGCATTAGTAGAACGCATCAACTCAAAAAAAGAAAAAGGAATCACCGCAGAATTTGTCCGCATAGATAAAGTAGTACAAGGCGAACAATGCCAGTACGATGTTATCTTAGACCGCATTTCGCAAGACATCCCATTTTATCGCGGATATTTAAAAAACGCAGCACTCAGCGGAACAGCAGTAGTCAACAATCCATTTTGGTGGAGCGCCGATGAAAAATTTTTTAACAACGCACTTGCCACAAAAATCGGAGTTGCCGTACCAAAAACTGTACTCTTACCATCTAACCAACATCCACCCGATACCAACGAACGTTCCATGAGAAATCTCGCCTATCCATTAGATTGGGAAGGAATTTTTAACTATGTCGGATTTCCCGCATACTTCAAACCATTCGCCGGCGGTGGTTGGAAAAATGTTTACAAACTCAGCAGCTACGAAGAATTTTTCAAAGCCTACAATGAAACCGGACAACTTGTAATGATGTTGCAAGAAGAAGTCATCTTCACAGAATATTTTCGTTGCTATTGCATTGGTGGAAAAGATGTCCGCATCATGCAATACGAACCACGCAATCCACACCATCTCCGTTATGTAAAAAATGGACCACCGGTTGCAAAAAAATTGTTAGAACGAGTAGAAAAAGATACACTCGCACTTAACCAAGCATTGGGTTACGATTTTAATACTGTAGAATTTGCTGTGCGAGATGGTGTACCTTTAGCAATAGATTTCTGCAATCCCGCACCCGATGCAGATGTAAATTCTGTTGGACAAGAAAATTTTGATTGGGTACTTGAAGCAGCAGCAAACATGCTTATCCAAAAAGCAAAAGAACACAAACCCGGCCAAAATAATCTTACCTGGGGAAAATTTGTGAAAGCATTTGCGGGTGGAAAATCTTTATAAGAATACAGAAGTCGGAATTCAGAAATCAGAATTAGTATGCAAAACGAAACAGCGAAAACTTTTAAAGATTTAATTGTTTGGCAAAAAGCACATCAATTTGTTTTATCTGTATAATATTGCACAAGGTTCGCTGGAAGAATGCCGATATTATCTCATTTTGATTTCTGACTTGCATTATGCAAATACCAATGAACTTTTTGAAAATTTAGAAGAGGTAAGTAAATTATTAACAGGATATATGAAAGCAATTTATAATTCAAAAACTAAATAAAAACTGAATTCAGAATTCTGACTTCTGAATTCTAAAAAAAACATTATGAAAAAACTCCCAAGCGAACAATTCACCCTCGGCATAGAGGAAGAATTTCAAATCGTCAATCCAGCAACACGAGAACTTCATTCTCATATCCAGCAAATTTTGGAAGATGGGAAAATGATACTCAAAGAAAATGTCAAACCAGAAATGCACCAATCCGTTGTGGAAGTCGGAACAGACGTTTGCAAAAATATTTCCGAAGCACGAAGAGAAGTAATAAAACTGCGGACAGAACTTGCCAAGCTTGCCGAACGTGCAGGAATGCGAATTGCTGCTGCAGGAACACATCCCTTTTCACGATGGGAAGACCAAAAAATTACCGATGGCATCCGCTACAAAATTATTGTAGAAGATATGCAGCAAATTGCGAGAGCCAATCTCATTTTCGGATTGCATGTTCATGTTGGAATGCCTGACCGTGAAACAGCAATTCAAATTATGAATACCGCACGATATTTTATCCCGCATATTTTTGCACTTTCCACCAACTCACCATTTTGGGAAGGAAGCAACACGGGATTTAAATCCTATCGTATAAAAATTTTTGAACGCTTTCCCCGCACAGGAGTTCCCGATGTTTTTGAAAGTCTTTCTGAGTACGAAGAATATGTAAAACTTTTAGTAAAAACCAACTGTATTGATAATCCAAAAAAAATCTGGTGGGATATACGTTTGCATCCAATGTTTCACACATTAGAATGGAGAATTTGTGATATTCCCATGCGAGTTGATGAAACCATCGCACTTGCGGCACTCATGCAAGCAGTAACTGCAAAACTCTACAAACTCTTCAAACAAAATCTCGGATTTAGAATTTATAAAGGGAGATTAATTAATGAAAACCGTTGGCGAGCTGCACGGTATGGAATTTCCGGAAAACTTATAGATTTCGGAAAACAAGAAGAAGTACCAACCAACACACTCATTAATGAACTTTTGGAATTTGTCGATGACGTTGTTGACGATTTAGGAAGTCGTGAAGAAATAAATTACGTGTACGAAATGCTCAACAATGGAACTGGTGCTGATAGACAAGTAAAAGTATGGGAAAAAACTCGTGATATGCGAGCCGTTGTAGATTACATTGTTAGCGAAACAACATCAGGATTACAAAAATAAATGATAAAAAAATTTGTATTACTGTTTTTTATAACCATCAATCTTTTTGCTCAATGGAAAGGATTTGAAACAACACCAACACATTATCAATACAATGGTTACCCAAATTATTTCTTAATCAGAGATTACGATAATGATGGAAAAGTAGATATTATTGGTGGAACAAATACTATTTACAGAGATAGTAGTGGGATGCTTGTTCCTCAAACAAGTATTTTTTATAACGTTTTACAAGGAAATAGTAATGGAACTTTTCAACCAGAACAGATTTTTCCTCACACAGTTAATACAAATTTTGTATTTTCCAATGGTTTGATGTACGATATTGCCGACATAAACAATGATGGTAAAATGGATGTTATTAGTAGCGGAGGAAATGGTTTGGCAATATTTATGGGAATTGACCCAGTTGGTGCAATTGCAGACACATTCTTTTTTACTGATACCTGTAATAATATTCAAGTTCTTCGTTGTGTTGATATTAATAATGATGGTTATCAAGATATCATTTTAACATTTAATGAAGCACAAAGCCAATTTTCATCAGCACTTCGAATATATTACAATAATCATGATAATACATTTACAAGAGTTTCTCATCCTGATGTAGGAGGTGGAGTAGGATGGATACAATTTACAGATTTTGATAATGATGGAAGAATAGATATTCTAAAAGGCTCAGGTCATTGGTATAAACAAGAAACAAATGGGGTATTTACTAAAAAAACTTATTTAATAGGATTTAATTCCAACATTGGAGATTTTAATAATGATGGTATTCCAGATTTAGTTTCTCAAATCCGTTTCACGGATACAGTAAAAGTACAATTTGGTACAGGAGTAGGAGATTTTTCATCTTCTTTAATTTCTACTAAAACCAATCTAAACCTTGGTGAAATACAACCACAAGTAGGAGATTTTAATAATGATGGAAAACTTGATATTTTTGTAGCAACTACATTTACTCCTCTGAAAGGTATTATATCAGATACATTGTGGTATTTATTAGGTAATGGAAATGGAACATTTCAAAATCCAATTCCAGTAAAATTAGGAATTGATACACTTACATCATTTCAAGTAGCAGATATTAACAATGATAATTACCAAGATATTATTGCTACTCGATTTACTGAAGTATATACAAAAAATCAAATAGCAATTGTGTTAAATAAAGGGAATACAATTACAACAATAAAGAGAGAATTAATAAATATCCCAGAAAATTATACACTACAACAAAACTATCCCAATCCATTTAACCCAACCACAGAAATACAATTTCAAATCCCCACCAATGAAAAAGTAATTTTAAAAGTGTACAATATTTTAGGAAAAGAAATAACAACATTACTCAATCAAGAAATGCAAGCAGGAGCATATCAAATACCATTTAATGCTTCATCATTAACAAGTGGAATATATTATTACCGTCTCACAGCAGGCAAATTTTCTGAAACAAAAAAAATGATAATGATAAAATAAATAAACTTATAACTAATAACTCATAACTGAAAACTATGACAGAAACAACCGTAACATTTGACACACGATTAAGTAAAGGAGCATATAATGCAATCAACGTGTGTCTTCGCCTCAAACCAAACGAACGAATGACATTGATTACCGATAGAAAATCAATAGAAATCGCTTCAGCACTCATCCATGAAATAGAAAAAGTTGGCTCAGAATACAGCGTTTTTGTATTGGAAGATTACGCACAACGACCATTAAAAGATATGCCGCAACCAATTTTGGAAGACCTTGCAAAATCGCAAGTCAGTATATTTGCTTGCATGGTACAAACAGGAGAACTTGGCTCACGAATTCAAATGACGAAAGTGGTAGGACAACACAAAATTCGTCACGGACACATGGTCAATATAGATAAGCAAATAATGTTAGAAGGAATGCAGGCAGATTTTTTACAAGTCGATGCAATCAGTCAAAAATTAGTAGAAAAAGCACGTCAAACAAAAATCATTAAAGCCACAACACCCGCAGGAACCAATATTATAGCAACATTTTCACCCAATCTTAAATGGTTAAAAACCAGCGGAATTATTACACCGGAAAAATGGGGGAATCTTCCCGGAGGAGAAATTTTCACATCCCCACAAAATACCAACGGAAAATTTGTTGTTGATGGTGTAGTAGGAGATTATCTTTGCCAAAAATATGGAGATATACAAAAAACTCCAGTCTATATAGATATAGTAGAAAATCGTATCGCAAAAATAGAATGCAGTAATAAAGAACTATTACAAGAATTTACTGCCTACACCAACACTGATGAAAACAGTAATCGTGTTGGAGAATTTGCTATTGGAACAAACATCGCCATAAAAAATGTGATAGGAAATATTTTGCAAGATGAAAAAATCCCCGGAATTCACATTGCCTTCGGACATCCTTACGCAGAACACACTGGCCAAACATGGATTTCCACCACACACATAGATTGCGTTGGTCGCAATTTTGATATTTGGATGGACGACGAAAAAATTATGGAAAAAGGAAAGTTTTTAATGTAGAAGTAAGAAGTCAGAATTAGGAAGGATAATAAAAATTTGTCATTCCGACCTGTCCCGTATTTATCCCGCCAAAGCGGGACTTATCGGGAGCGTAGCGAGGAATCTATTTTAGAACAATGAACGATTTTTTAACAATAAAAGAAGCAAGCATTTGGGCGTCGGAACATTTGAACAAAAATGTAACAACGTCTAATATTACTTATTTGATTAATTACGGAAAAATTAAAAAAGTAGGTAATAATGGAAATCCTTTGATTAAAAAAGATGAATTACGTAAATACTATGAATCATTTTACGGAAAACGAGAATTAAATTGGAAAAAACAACTTGGCAATGATTTGAATTGGAATTTATCATTTGATTATTTAAAAGAAGCAGAAACTACAAAACATGTTCATCGATTACATCCTTATAAAGGAAAATTTATTCCACAACTTGTGGAATATTTTTTAGATAATCATACAGATGAATTTAAAAAAGAAAAATATTTTCAAGCAGGAGATATTGTTCTTGACCCATTTTGTGGAAGTGGAACAACTTTAGTGCAAGCCAATGAATTAGGAATTCATGCAATTGGTATAGATGTTTCTGCATTTAATACACACATTTCCAATGCAAAAATTGCTCATTATAATTTATCAGATATACTTATTGAAGTAAAAAATATTTCTTCCAAACTACAACAATTTATTGCAAGTCATTCCAACAGACAATTTGAGGAAGCACTTCTAGAAAAACTCACCACCTTTAATAACACATACTTTCCATCACCCGATTATAAACATTGGCTGAAAGAAAAAAAAATAAATGAATTGGAATACACACAAGATAAAGTTCAAAAATTCCAACCCATATTTCAAAAACTAGTAAAACAATTTTCTATTCAAATACAGCAAAAAAACAAAAAAACTTTTTTGGATACATGGTACTTGTATCCAGTAAGAAAAGAAATCGATTTTGTTTTTGAATTAGTAAAATCCATCAAAAATTCACAAGTTAAAAAAATAGTAAGTATTATTTTAAGTAGAACGGTGAGAACTTGTAGGGCAACAACTCATGCTGATTTAGCAACATTAATTGAACCAATTACCAGTACTTATTATTGTGCAAAACATGGAAAAATTTGTAAACCGCTTTTTTCTATGTATGATTGGTGGGAACGATATTCCAAAGATACCATAAAACGATTAAGCGAATTTACCTCACTACGAACAAATACCAATCAAATATGTTTAACAGGAGATTCTCGTACTATTGATATTTATAAACAACTGCAAAAAATATTTCCAGCATTTGCTGCAATAGTAAAAGAAAAGAAAATTCAAGGAATTTTTTCTTCGCCTCCGTATGTTGGATTAATTGATTATCATGAACAACATGCGTACGCATACGATTTATTTGGTTTTGAGCGAAATGATGAATTGGAAATAGGACCACTTGCAAAAAAACAAACAAAAGAAGCACAACGTTTATATGTGGATGGAATTTCCGCTGTATTAAATAATTGCAAACAATATTTAGAAGAAAATTATAATATATTTTTAGTTTCTAATGATAAATTTAACTTATATCCAATAATTGCAGAAAAAGCAGAAATGAAAATCGTTAATCAATTTAAACGTCCCGTATTAAACCGTACAGAAAAAGATAAAACAGCGTATGCGGAAATAATTTTTCATTTGAAAGAAGTAAAGTCTTGTTAGAAAAATTACAAATTCAACAAATAGAAACTGTTCTTAAAGAAAATTTACGACGTAAATTTCAAAACTATAAGCCAGAACCAGCATCAATGCCATTTCATACACGTCTTTTAGGTAAAGATAGAATGGCGTTGTTTTCATTTATACATTCTCTTAATACAAATTTTGGTACAAGCATTTTTGAGCCAGTCGCTGTGGCCTTAGCATTAACAAATTTTAAAGAAGTAACATCACAAGCAACAGCAGGAACTGAAATAAGTGAAGAAGCACAAAAAGTTATCCAACAAATTATGGATGGACTTACGACAGCAAAAACCTCACCAAATAAAAATTCAGAAATAGAAAAAATTAGAAATGTTTGTAGAAAAGGAAAAATGATTACTGTAAAACCAACAAAAGTAGATATAAAATTAGTAGATAAGAATAATCAAATTTTTCTTTTTGATATAAAAACAGCAAAACCCAATGCAGGCGGTTTTAAAGAATTTAAACGAACTCTTTTAGAGTGGGTAGCTGTAACACTTGCCAATGAGCCAAAAGCAAAAGTTCATTCACTTGTCGCAATACCGTATAATCCGTATGAACCGCAACCCTATAATCGTTGGACAATGAGAGGAATGTTGGATTTAGAAAATGAGTTAAAAGTAGCAAACGAATTTTGGGATTTTCTTGGTGGAGAAGGTACATATCAACAATTACTTACTATTTTTGAAAAAGTTGGAATTGAACTACGAACCGAAATAGATAATTATTTTTCACGATACAATCAATAATTAAATTTATGCTCCCTTCCTTACGAAAAAAATACAACGCCGAATTTTCTGAAAAAACATATTCGGCATTCATGCAAGAACTTCACACTACCTATAAATATCCAATAGATTTTGCAGTTTCCGAAACGCCACTTTTTCTCTCCAAAGAATTAACACAAAAACTTGTTGATGCCTCGTACGAGATAGTCAATCAATTACAAACCAAAACATTTTTTGACTATTCTACAAAAGCAATTCCTCAGCATCTCATCGTTCCCAACGAAACATCACATCCCATATTTCTACAAGTAGATTTTGCTATTTGTAAAAATGAAAACGGAGAATTTTTTCCGCAATTAATAGAACTACAGGGCTTTCCATCGCTCTATGGTTTTCAACCATTCCTCAAAAAAACAACTGAAAAATATTTTTCCATCCCACAAAATTACACAACATATTTTAGTGGATTGAATGATGAAACATATTTGCAACTTTTAAAGAAAACCATCCTTGGAAAAAGCAATTCTGAAAATGTTATTCTATTAGAAATAGAACCGGAAAATCAAAAAACGAGAATAGATTTTGCTTGCACAGAAACACTGCTTGGAATAGAATCCGTTTGTGTAACCAAAATAAAAAAACGAGGCAAGAAATTATTTTATTACAAAAACGGAAAAGAAATTCCTATTGAACGAATTTATAATAGAGTAATTTTTGATGAATTAGAACGAAAAAATCCACCATGCGAATTTCGTTTTACTGAAGAGTTGGATGTAGAATGGCTCGGACATCCAAACTGGTATTTTAGAATTAGCAAACACACACTGCCATTTTTGAAAAGCCAGTACGTTCCACCTGCTTATATATTGAGTGAAATAAAAAATCTCCCTTTCGACTTACAAAACTACGTTTTGAAACCACTGTATTCATTTGCTGGTTTAGGAGTTGAAGTAGAAGTAACACCAGAAAAACTTTCTGCAATTCAAAATAAAGAGCATTATCTTTTACAAAAAAAAGTAGAATATACACCACTTGTAGAAACTCCGGAAGGATTTTCCAAAGCAGAAATCAGAATGATGTTTATCTGGAATGAAAAACCAATGTTAGTCAATAATCTTGTGCGAATGAGTAAAGGAAAAATGATGGGAGTTGCATTCAACAAAGGTCAACGATGGGTTGGTTCAAGTTTGGCATATCACGAATAATTCTTGCATGATAAATTCTTCAAAAATAATTTCTTCTTTTGATTTTTCTACAGAAAAAATCAAACTCACCGATAGACAAAATCTTTCAGCGTTTCTTCATATCACTGCCGCACTGGCATATTTCCTTGCATACTTTATTATGGATGTGATATATTATCACAACCATTGGGAAGCATTTCTTATAATTCGTTCATCGTTTATTATCTATTGTGTTGCAATATTTTGTTTGCGGACAAAAATTTTGGAAAAATATATTTCTCCTCTGATTATCGTAGGATATTTATTTGCTTGTATGAGTATAACGTTGATGACAATTGTTTCAGGCGAAGGATTTTACAGTCCGTATTTTGGAATCATTATTATTTGCAATACCGCAATCGCAATTATGGCAGAATCCACAGGAAAAGAATTTTTCCTTCCTGCAATTGTTTCACTTTTTTTACATAACCTTTTAACAGTACTTTCAGGTGTACCAATAAATTTTTTGCAGATGTACATTGTATCCATTTCTCTCATCTTTTCTATTATTATGGGAGGATTGTATAATATTTTTATTAATAATTTGCGAAAGAGAGAACAAGCAACCAATCAAAAGAATCAATATTTTATAAAAGTATTTGCTCATGATGTTAAAAATAAAATTCAGACAAGTATTATTCATCTATCATCATTAAAATTGCGTAATGGAAGTGATAAAAGAATAGAAGGTCTTTTGGATGACCAAAAGCATATTAATAGAATGGTGGGAAATCTCATTAATGTTTTTTCGGAAACAGAATTATATTTGAGAAAAGAGAAAATTCAAATAGAAGAAATAGTAGAAGGCATCAAAAAAAATTGGGAAACAAAATTTCAAGAAAAAAATATTCGTTTTACCATGTCTTATGATAAAAATGATAGTGCTTTGGTAGACCGTCAATATATAGAGTTAGTGTGGGAAAATCTTCTTTCCAATGCGTATCAACATACAAAGCAGGATGGAAGTATCGAAATAGATATTATTACAAAAAATAGGGAAGTAATTTTCTCATTCCGTAATTCTGGAGAAGTTATTTCTGAAGAACAGCAAACAACGTTGTTTGAAAAATATGCTTCACCAGAAAAACATTCAGTGTACAGCAAAGGCATTGGACTTCATTACTCAAAAATGATGATAGAAAAACACAACGGTACGTTGGGATATCGTGTGAGTGAAAATCAGATGAATGAGTTTTTTATTGTATTGCCATTGGAATAAAATAAAATAAAAAGATTTTTTTTTGTGATAAGGTTCAACAATACTTTGTTGAACCTTTGTATTTTGTAGGTGATAATCTGTTTTTCCTTCAAAAAATTTCTTAAATTAAAGAAAACATTTCTCTTATGTTAGGACGTCCCTATATCATATCGTTATACGAGCATCAAGAATTCTTTTGAGAAAAGAGATGGTATTGTATTATTCAAAAACAAGAATTTTATAAACTCTAATCTCAAAAGGTAAAACTATGAAAACGTTCTCTCATATCACAATTCAACCTCAAGAAGTTCATACTACACTTTCAAAACACATGTTGGCAGATGGTTTTGGTATGGTGTTGGATTTGAAAAAAAGTCAAGGTTGCCGTCTCTACGATTCAAAAAATAAAAAATGGTTTTTAGATTTTTTCTCTTTTTTTGGTTCATCCGCATTAGGAATGAATCATCCAAAACTCACATCAAAAGAGTTTAAAGAAAAACTTGCTGATGTTGCTGTGAATAAACCATCCAATTCTGATGTCTATACAGTGGAAATGGCAGAATTTGCAGAAACATTTGCTCGTGTAGTTCAGCCGCAATATTTACCTTATGTTTTTTTTGTTGATGGTGGTGCATTAGCCAATGAAAATGCAATGAAAACGGCTTTTGATTGGAAGGTGCGAAAAAATTTTGCAAAAGGATATAAAGAAGAAAAGGGAATGCAAGTTATTCATTTTCGTCAGGCCTTTCACGGACGCAGTGGTTATACAATTTCATTAACTAATACAGACCCTGTTAAGACAAATTATTTTCCGAAATTTCAATGGCCAAGAATTCACAATCCCGCAATGCAATTTCCTTTTACAGAAGAAAATTTAAAAAAAGTAGAAAAAGAAGAACAAACAGCAATTCAGCAAATTAAAGAAGCAATTAAAAAAAATCCAGATGATATTGCTGCCTTAATTATTGAACCAATTCAAGCCGAAGGTGGAGATAATCATTTTCGCAAAGAATTTTTATTGCAACTTCGCCAACTTTGCGATGAAAATGAAATTCTCTTAATTTTTGATGAAGTGCAAACGGGAATTGGTTTAACAGGAAAAATGTGGGTACACGAATATTTTGTGCAACCGGATTTAATGTCCTTTGGAAAGAAAACACACATCTGTGGTTTTATGAGCAGCAAAAAAATAGATGATGTTCCGGAAAATGTTTTTCATAAAGCAAGCAGAATAAATTCTACCTTTGGTGGAAATTTGGTTGATATGGTTCGCTTCACAAAAATTATGGAAATCATTGAAGAAGAACAATTAGTAGAAAATGCAAAAGTTCAAGGTGAGTTTTTATTACAAGAACTTCAATCACTTTCACAAGAATTTCCTAAACTCATTTCTAATCCACGCGGACGTGGTTTAATGTGTGCAATGGATTTTGATACTGTAGAACACAGAAATGAATTTCGAAAAACAATGTACGAACGCGGAGTTATTCTTTTAGGATGTGGAGAAAAATCTATTCGCTTTAGAACTCCATTGATTATTCAAAAAGAAGAATTGAGTGAAGGATTAAAAAGTATTAGCGAAATATTAAAAAATATGTAAATAATATTATTTTTGAACGAGGGCAACAAACGCCCTCGTTTTTTAAACGAGGGCAAAAAAAGCGATTTTTTGCCCTCGTTCGGAAATACAAAAAAACAGCATTTTTTAGAAAAATATTGTATGAATTATAATCCTTTAAAACCTTACAACGCTTTACCAGATTTACCACCCAAAATTAATATAGAAACAAAAGCCATTCTTAAAAAACTTATTTCATCCAGTAGGGCATTATCAGAACTTAAAGGAGCAATCACTAATTTACCCAATCCATTACTTTTTATAGATACCATTAACTTGCAAGAAGCACAAGCAAGTTCTGCAATTGAAAATATTATCACCACACAAGATGATTTATTCAAATCTGCTATTACTGATAAACAAACGGAAGACCCTGCAACAAAAGAAGTAATCCATTACAAAGATGCACTGTGGTATGGCGTTGAGCAAATACAAAAGAAACCGTTACTCACAACAAATCTTTTTATTGCTTTGATGAGAATTATAAAAGAAAATCAAACAGGAATACGAAATTTCCCTGGAACACAATTAAAGAATCCTGTAACACAAAAAGTAATTTATACGCCACCAGATGGTGAAACCATTATCCGTGAAAAATTGAAAGCGTTAGAACAATTTATTCATCTTGAAGATGAAATTGACCCACTCATTAAATTAGCATTTATCCATTATCAATTTGAAGCAATCCATCCCTTCTTTGATGGTAATGGAAGAACAGGAAGAATTATTCTTTTATTATATTTGCAACTTTGTGGATTGATGGAACTTCCATCGTTGTATTTAAGCAGTTACATCTTAAAAAATAAAAATGAATATTATCTCAAATTAAAAAATGTTACAGAAAAAAAAGCGTGGGAAGATTGGGTGTTTTATATTTTGGATATGATTGAAGTAACGGCAAAAAGCGGAAGAGAACGTATTGCTAAAATAGAAAATCTGATGCAAGCAATGGGAGAAAAAATTCAAAAGCAATTACCAAAAATGTATTCACGAGATTTATTGGAAATTTTATTTCGGCTTCCTTATACTAAAAGAACATTTATTGAAAAAGCCGGATTAGGAAATATCAAAACATCCGGAACATATTTGCAAACGTTAGAAAAAAAGGGCTTTTTGAAAAGTGAAATTGTCGGGAAAGAAAAATTTTATCTCAATCATCAACTTATGAAAATCTTAAAAACACAATAAGGAATTTCATGGCTAAGACTGCACCGCTTCGAAACGAGATTAAGCAATGTTTTTTCCCTATAGTTCAAGAACGTGGTTTTATTGTAGACTTACGTGAACCTCGTTTTTTTTGGGTATTTCGACGTTGGGCTAACCAACAGGTTCATATTTTTGAGATTCAATGGGATAAATATGGTATGGCAAGATTTCGAATTAATTATGGTACATGCAATTCCAATGGAGAAATGATTGGTACGAAATTTATGACTCCCGAAAATATTTTTGCGTCTTGGTTACCAGATAGTGGACATCTTCAACCTCGTAAAGGACGTTTTTCTTCACGAAAATGGTTTCGTCAAGATAATACATTATTTCAGCGTTTATTTGGTAAGCCAAAATTATGTTCAACGAAAGAAGTCGTGGACAATTTATTAAAACTTTTTTTTGAACTTGAACATTATTGGTCTACTGGGAATATTGGTAAACACATGCAAAAAATCCCATCGTAATTTACAAAAATCTTAAAAACACAATAAGGAATTTCTATGAACAACATTACAGTAATTGGTGCAGGAACAATGGGAAACGGAATTGCTCACGTTTTTGCACAATATGGTTTCAACGTCATTCTTAATGATATCAAACAAGAATTTTTGGAAAAAGCACTCAACACAATTTCTGCAAATTTAGAACGACAAGTAAAAAAGGGAACACTTACTGCCGAACAAAAAGAAAATACACTTAAAAAAATTTCCCTCAAAACAAATCTTAACGAATCTGTAAAAAACGCAGACCTTATTATAGAAGCCGCAACAGAAAATAAAAATATTAAACTGGAGATTTTTAAAACGATAGATGCCAATGCTCCAGCGAATGCAATTTTAGCATCCAACACATCATCAATATCCATTACAGAAATTGCCGCAGTAACAAAACGTCCCGAAAAAGTAATTGGAATGCACTTTATGAATCCCGTACCAATAATGAAATTGGTAGAAGTTATTCGTGGACTTGCAACTTCCAATGAAACATATCAAACCGTAAAAACACTTTCAGAAAAATTAGAAAAAGTTCCGGTAGAAGTAAATGATTATCCCGGATTTATTTCTAACAGAATTTTGTTGCCGATGTTAAATGAAGCAATGTATTGTGTGATGGAAGGCGTTGCAACTCCCGAAGCAATTGATACGGTAATGAAATTAGGAATGAATCATCCTATGGGTCCGTTAACCCTTGCGGATTTTATTGGTTTAGATGTATGTCTTTCTATTATGAATGTATTGTATGATGGTTTGGGAGATTCAAAATATCGTCCATGTCCATTGTTGAAAAAAATGGTTGCTGCAGGATATTTAGGAAAAAAATCCGGAAAAGGGTTTTTTGAATACAAATAATTTTATACCATGCAGAAAAAATTACTAAGTCAGTACCATCCAATTTTATATTTTATTTCTGTTTGGGAAAAAAGAATTCGACGTTATCTCCATTGGTATTTTGGAAAAAAGCGATATGCGACAAAATTTTCAAAAACATCATTACCATATAGAATAAAAAAACATCAATCTGTTCTTTTGCGAAAATTGAGCGGAACAGATATGCAATTACAAATAAATAAAGTTACCAATCTTAAAATTGCCATAGAAAAAATTAATGGAATTTTAATTAAGCCAGGTGAAACATTTTCTTTTTGTAAATTGGTTGGATTACCGACAAAACGAAAAGGGTATCTTTTAGGAATGGAATTAAGTTTTGGCAGAGCAAAGCCCGGAATTGGTGGAGGTTTGTGTCAGATTTCTAATTTACTTCATTGGCTTGTTATTCATAGTCCTTTAACAGTTGTAGAACGTTACCATTATAGTTTTGACCCTTTTCCTGACGATGGAAGAGTTCTTCCATTTGGAAGTGGGGCAACGATATTTTACAATTATCTTGATTATCAATTTACTAATAATACTTCTCACACATATCAAATAAATCTTTGGTTATCAGAAAAATGTTTGGATGGAGATTTGCGAATAAATACAGAATTGGACTATAATTATCATGTTTTTGAAAAAGAACATGAGTTTTTAAAAGTGGAAGAAAATTTTTATAGAAAAAACGAAATCTGGCGAAATAAAACATTAAAATTTGAAAGTGGTAAAATTATTGAAACAGAGTTACTTACAAAAAATTTTGCTCAAGTAATGTATCAACCAGATAATTATAGAGAAGTGAGAAAAGAAGAATTGACAAAAGAACAATTACAAAAAATATAGAAAAATAAATCATTAATTTTATTCATTAATTTGTAAAGTATTATGCAATTTCAATTATCAGAAACGCAACAAATGATACGAGAAACAGCGCGTCAATTTGCTGTTGATGAACTCGCACCAACTGCGGATGTGCGAGATGAAAAAGAAGAGTTTCCGCATGAAGCCGTAAAAAAACTCGGCGAACTTGGTTTTATGGGAATGATGATTCCTGAACAATATGGTGGTGCAGGACTTGATACGCTCAGTTATGCAATTGCTGTAGAAGAAATTTCTCGTGTTGACGCTTCTTGCGGAGTAGTTATGTCCGTTAATAATTCACTTGTGTGTTATGGAATAAATCAATTTGGAAATGAAGAACAAAAACAACAATATCTTGTTCCGTTAGCATCAGGAAAAAAACTTGGTGCTTTTGCACTTTCTGAGCCAGAAGCAGGAAGTGATGCAACCAATCAACGAACTACAGCAGTGCGAGATGGTGATTATTATATTTTGAACGGAATTAAAAATTGGATTACTAATGGTGTGAATGCAGATTATGCGTTAGTGATGGCAACAACAGATGCTTCCAAAGGTTCGCACGGAATTAGTGCATTTATTGTAGAAAAAGATTTTCCCGGATTTTCTGTTGGAAAGAAAGAAAAAAAATTAGGAATTCGAAGTTCTGATACCGTTTCGCTTGCATTTCAAGATGTTAAAGTTCCCGTTGCCAATAGAATAGGAGAAGAGGGTTTTGGTTTTAAGTTCGCAATGAAAACTTTGGATGGTGGACGCATTGGTATTGGTTCACAAGCACTTGGAATTGCTCAAGCATGTTTGGATGCTTCCATAAATTATTCTAAACAGCGAAAAGCGTTTGACCAACCAATTGCACATCTTCAAGCAATACAATTTAAAATTGCCGATATGGCAACAGAAATAGAAGCGTCACGAATGTTAGTGTACCAAGCAGCAATTTTAAAAGATGCAGGAAAAAATTATTCTCAACAAGCAGCGATGGCAAAATTATACGCATCCAAAACTGCAGTGAAATCTGCTTTGGAAGCAATTCAAATTCATGGTGGATATGGATACATTCGTGAGTATAATGTAGAAAGATATTTGCGTGATGCAAAAATTACAGAAATTTACGAAGGGACTTCAGAAATTCAACGCATTGTTATTGCGAGAAATTTGTTGAGGTGAGTGATTGAGTAGATGAGTAGTGGAGTAGATGAGAATTTTTGTATTTATATGATTGTCATTCCGAGAGTAGTGAGGAATCTCGTAAACAAAAACAAAATAAACCCTGCCAGTTCGCCACAGGCGAATTAAAATCTGGCAGGGTTTTGTTTTACCAAGACTACAAAAGTTTTTAAAACTTTTGTAGTCTCTAAAAAATAAAGAGCGGATTTGCATCCGCTCCTACACAATCATGATAAATCTTGTAATCCTAAAAATCATGATACTACTTCAACAACATCATTTTTTTGGTTTCAGAAAACTTACCAGCATTGAGTTTGTAGAAATACATTCCACTGGGAAGTGAACTGCCATCAAAGTTGACGTTGTATGTTCCTGCGGGTTTTTCTTCATTCACTAATGTTGCAATTTCTTCTCCGAGTAAATTATAGACTTTCAATGTTACCAGATTGTTTGTTGGTATTTGATAGTTGATACTTGTTGTTGGATTGAATGGGTTTGGATAACTTTCAGAAACAAAATACTCACCTGGTACAACAGTGATAGAATATTCTTGGCTGTATTGAGTTTTTCCATCGTTATCTATTTGTTGGAGACGGTAGGTATTTTTTCCACTCATTGCAGATTTATCTATAAAACTATAGTTTTGTGTATAGTTTGATGTACTATTTTTGCTTGCTACAAAACCAATTGTTTTCCAAACTGAGTTCTGATTACTGATTTCTGACCTCTGTACATTAAACCCTTTGCTATTAACCTCACTTGCAGTTTGCCATTGGAGATGTGGTGTATTGTTTTGCAGTGTTACGGTAAATGAGGTGAGTGTAACTGGAAGTGCTGTTGCACTACTTGCTCCGATGGTGATAATAGTTCCTGTGGGAAAGTTGCTTGACTCTATATTATTAAAAAATACTTGGTCTACATTTTGTATGGTAGAATGGTTTGCAACTTCTGACCATGTTGTACCATCACTGGATTTAAGAAGATAATATGTTCCACTTGGTGTAATATTCATTCCTGCATCACTAAAATCAAATACTATATCAATGAGTCTATCTGAAGTTGGGTCGGGACTATTTTTTGTGATTGACCAATTTCTTGACCAACATTTGGTTGCATTTCCTTGGTCTATCATTACATCAATAACACTATTTATACCACTTTGTTGATGTCCAAATGTAATGTAGTCATTGTCCGCATAAAAAAATGTACTATTACGTATAGTAAGCCCATCGGAAGTTGCAACATTTAAAGAATTAAACGCTCGGTTATAAAGATAAATTCCTGCAACATTAAAATCATAACCAGAATTATCTCCACTATAAATATCATTAGCCATAAGTGGGATGTTCCATTTTGCGGAGAGGTAGTTTTCTACTAAAGCACGTTCGGCTTCGTTGAGTGCGTAGTTGTAGATGATGATTTCTTTTATCCAACCGTTAAAAGGAGAAGTATTAACACTACTATAACCTATTCTCAATGGAGAAGAAGATGTTGTAGCCACACTGCCAGAACTTGTTGATACTTTTTGAAGTCCATCTCCCCAAATATCTTGTGTTGTACCATTCCGTCGTAGCATAAATATGTGTGATGTATCAGGACGAGAAAATGTTGCTGTTATTCCTGTGGCTGACGAAAAAGAACCTACTACATTATTATTACCTCCAGTTAATCTAGCAAAAAATCCTAAAGTATTGGTTCCACAAGAAATTAATTGTTCAGTAAGATTTGTGGGTAGTGTATCTCTATACACAATAAAAATTGTGGCATTATCAAGAGGTAAATTATTTGTTGTTTGTAAATAAGTTGAAAGTCCCCCACTGCCAAACCGTATTGCCGGTAATTCATTAAATTTATTGGTTTGGTAGAGAGGGCGACTTCCTGCAATGGAAGAGGTGTGATTGGTTTTTCCGCTTTTATCTCTCCATTGAGAAACACTATCGCTAATAAGTGTAATAGTACTTGTGTCTGCAGCATCTAACCATAAAGTAAGTCCTGGGGAAGAGCCATCAGTTTTGCCAATGCCGCCTGGTCCGTTTTGTGCGTAGAGGGCGAAGGTGGTGCACAAGAAGAGTGCGAGGGTGAGTTTTTTCATCGATATTATCCTTTAAAATTAAGTGAGTAAAAAAAGTAAGAATTATGAATTAAGAAAAAAGTAATCAGTTGTCAGTAATGAGTACTCAGAAAATTTACTATGAATATAAAAATCATGGTAATCTTCCAAATCTTTTAATCATGGTTAAATATATAAACAAATCCCGTAAAAAGCACGGGACACAAAAAGCGTGCAAACAAAAATTCAATTATCAATGAACAATTATCAATGAAGTATTCAGAAATCCTAAAGGTTTTAGTTATCTCATCCACTCATCTACTTCACTACTCAACTACTTCATTCCATCATACACATCATTTAATCATAGTTATAGAGTAAGTTTTTAATAATGTATTCTTCTACTTTTGGGGTCACATAATATCGAATGGGGAGATTGTTTTTTACACGGCTGCGAATGGTTGTGGATGAAATTTCAATATCTGGAATGAGTATGTGTTTTGCCGGAATTTTTGTTATGGGAATTGTTTGTTTTGGTGGACGGTTTATAACAAGAAGAGTTGCCATTTTTAAAATTTTTTCTGGAAATTTCCATTGCTCAAATGTAATAAAATTATCTATTCCAATAATGAGAAAAAATTTTGCTGCTGGATATTGTTGTTGAAAATATTCTAATGTTTGATAGGTATAGGATGTTCCTTGTTTTTGAATTTCGATATCTGAACATTCAAATGATAGATTTTCTTGAATTGCAAGTTTTGTCATTGTTAAACGGTGGTGTGCCAGAATTTCTTCTCCATTATTTTTATGTGGTGTGATGTAGGATGGAACAAAAATAATTTTATCTAATTGTCCTTGCTCTAGTACTGATTGTGCAGCAAGTAAATGTCCGATGTGTGGTGGATTAAATGTTCCGCCGAAAATTCCGATGTTCATGGTAAAATAAATTTTGTATATGGATTCCCGCTAAAACCTGTCCTGACGACAGGTCAGGAACGTGCGGGAATGATGTTGATTTTATTTAAGGAAATTTATCAGTTGATGAAAAAGTTTATTATAATTCAAAGCAAATTGTTCTATAGAAAAATTATTTTTTATTGTGGTGTATGCATATTCTCGTATTTTTTCAAATTCTGCAGAATAAATATTTTGAATACAATATTCTAAAATATTTTGTAATAATTGTGGATTATTTGGTTCAACAAGAAATCCGTTTTGTTTATTGGTAATAATTTCTTTTGGTCCTCCAATATTTGCTGCAATGACAATTTTTTTATGTACCATCGCTTCTGCTACAACAAGTGAAAATGATTCTGGCACTTGTGAATAATTTACAACAATATCTACATTTGAATACATTTTTTCTTTTGAATCCGCATATCCTTGCCAATGAACAATATTTTCTAAATTTCCAAATTGTATTTGGTTTTTGAGTTCTCGTTGATATTTTCTCGAATCTTCACTATCTCTTACATTTCCAAATAATAAAACTTCTAATGATAATTCTGGATTATTTTTTTTGATTTTTCCAACACATTCTATAATTATATCAATTCCTTTTGTTCTAATAATGGAGCCAATAATTCCAATTCTTACAATAGTATAATATTTTTTTTGTGATTTTTTTGGTGGAAGGGAAATACCATTATGGATGACTGTATATTTTGATGGACGAAATTTTTTCCTCAATAAAACAGAAATATTTTCTAACACAGCGTGAGAAACGCAAACGCATTGATGAGCGAAATGGTTTATAATAGAAAGAAATTTTATGTCAGGAGATTTTTTTTCATATATGAGATGTTGAATGGATAGTATTTTTTTTCTGCTGAGAATTCCAGGAATTATTCCAAACAATCCGGCAAAATTTCCGTTAAGGAGAATGCAGGAAATGTTTCTTGAATATATAATCCATAATAATTGAGGGATTGAACAGAAAATATTCCAACATAAAAACAGTTTTTCACTAAATTTCCATTGATTTTCTTTTCTATAAATTTTTTTTATGCTGTTGAGAATGATGTAATCAACTTCATTTTCTTGAAATTTTTTGGATGTTTCACCTTCCGGAGTTACAATAATACAATGAAAATCTTTAACGTTGTGATTAAGGTGAAGAAGAAATTCTTCACCACCGCCCCAATTTTCCATCACAGAGAGACAGAGAACATTTTTCTTTATTGTATTATTCATTACATTATTAGCGATTATGTTAAAAATTTCTCTTATTACTCCAACCTATAATTCTGAAAAAACAATTGCTCGCAATATTCACTCTATTATAAGTCAAAGTTATTCAAATTTTGAACATATCATTGTTGATAATATGAGTAGTGATGCAACGCTTTCTATTGTAAAAAAACTCTATAGTGAAAGTGGAAAATTTGATACATTAAAAATTATTTCAGAAAAAGATAATGGTATTGCTGATGCTTTTAATAAGGGAATAAAAAATTCTTCTGGTGATATTATTGCAATTCTCAATAGTGATGATTGGTATTATAATGAAAATGTTTTGCAAAAGGTAGTAGAAGCATTTTCTAATCCCAATGTTTTATTTGTTCATGGGGATATTTTTTTTGAAGATTTTGTGTATGGTTCTAATCGAAGAAAACCATTATTGTGTTCAATTGAAAAAGCAATGCCTTATAATCATCCCACAATGTTTTTTCGAAAAACAGTGTATCAAGGATTTGGTACTTATGATGTAAATTTTCGTTATGCGATGGATTATGAATTGTTCTGTAGAATTTTTAAAAAAAGTCCGAATTTTGCAGAGAAAGGTTTTTATCTACAAGAGTTTCCATTAGTGTATATGAGTGGTAGCGGTGCTTCTGGAAAGTATGAAAAGGAGACTTTGAAAGAAGTGAAAAAAGCATTATCCATAAATTCATTATGGAATTTTCAAGCACAATATTTTTTTCTTTTACGATTTTTTCGTGTGCAAATGAAAATTGTTTTTACCATTCTTCATCTTCATAGTCTTATAAAAATTTGGAGAAAATGGAAATGGAGATAATTATATAGGTAGATAAAGAGTAATCGTTGTTCCTTTGCCAAGTTCGCTTTCAATTTCAATTTTTCCGTTGTGGTCATCCATAATTTTTTTTACAATTGCCATTCCTAAACCTGTCCCGTGTTTTTTTCCATAAGTAATAAAAGGTTCAAAAATTTTCTTTTTAATTTCCTCAGGCATTCCACTTCCGGTATCAGTAAAAGAAATAGTTATATAATTCTTACTTTTATTGGTTTCTACAGAAAGGTTACCTCCACCACTCATTGCATCTGCTGCATTGCTGGCGATATTATAGAAAACACGAATCATTTTTTCTTGGTCAATTTTTACGGTACCATTGTGCTTTAAATTTTTTGTAAGAGTAATATTCTTTTTGGTTAAATCTTTTTCTAAAAATGTTAGTACGCTTTCCATTATTTCATTTAAATCCACTTCTTCTATATTCGTAGAACTAACGCCTCTGCTAAAATCCAAAATTTCTTGAGTCATGGTAACAAAACGGTCAACCTGACGAATAATTTCATCCGCTAATTTTGCGGAATCATTATTTGCTTTTTGTTTGATTGCTTGTGCGTAAAGGCGTAAAGTACTCATGGGATTTTTTATATCATGAATAATAGTGTTTGCCATTCTTCCTACAGCAGAAAGTCGTTCATTATTCACCATTGCTTGTGCAAGTTTGGAATTTTCAATAGCAATAGAGGCATGTGTGGAAAGTGCAGTAATAAAATCTTCGTCGGATTTATTAAATGGCTCATTCTTTTTATTTAATAGTTGAAATACGCCAATAATTTTTCCTTCACGATTTTTCATTGGCATACAAAGCATGTTTGTTGTTTTGTATCCGGATTTCTTATCTATGTCAGGATTGAAACGTGAATCTTGATACACATCGGGAATATTAATTATTTCTCCAGTTTCTGCAACGTACCCTGCTAATCCTTTTCCTAATGGAAGGCGTATTTCTACTAATTCTTTTCCACGCAAAATTTTTGACCAAATTTCTTTTTTATCTTCATCTACTACGTAAAGAGTTCCTCTATCAGCGTGGATGGATTTTATTGCCGTTTCTAAAATAACAGAAAGAAGTTTATCTAAGTCTAAAATTGAGTTGATGGATTTTGCTGCTTCAATTAAGAGATTGAGTTTGTTAATGTGTTGTTGAGAAAATGCAATAGTATGTTCTATTTCTTTTGCAATAGTTTCTTCTACTAATGCTGGATATTGAATAATATTTTTTAACACATTTGAAGCAACGGTTCTATTGGTGGACATTATTTCATCAAAATATTTTTGAGGAAGTACTGCAAGGGTAGTGTTTTCTATTGCTGTGATTTTTGTAGAACGGGTATGCTGTCCAAGAATTTCTGCTTCACCAAAAAAATCATTTTTGTTTAAAGTAGATAAAGTTATTTCAATTGTTGAATTGATGTTTTTAGAAATTTTAATTTTTCCTTTGAGGATAAGATAAATATTTTTATCAATATCAATGATTGAATGTGGAGGAAATTCTTTTTTTGTGATATGAGAAATGAGAGAAGAAAAATCGACATCGTTACTATTGGTAAATAGTGCGTTGGATTGTATTTCTTCTATTGTGATAGGTGATTTCATAGTAATGTGATAAAAAATAAAAATTGCTCAAAAAAATACTTATATTGTTCTATAGAAGCAATAAATAATCATTATACAATGGTAGTATGAATCAATTAAAACTTTATAAAACAATCGAAAGTTTTGCAAACAAAGAATTTGAATCTATTGAAGCATTACTTTTTCATGTCATTCACCAAATAGTGCAAAGCGATAGAATAGAAATTCAAGGTGGGAGAATTTGGCGATTGAATACACAAAAATTGGGATATGAACTTCATGCACAAGTTGGAGCAACAGAAAAAATAAAATCCCATTTTATTTTAAAACTGGATGAGTATCGTTTATTTAAACAATTGCCTCGTCATAAAACAATTATTGCCAATGAATCAAATGAGTATTTGCGAAGCAAGGGGATAAAAAAATTTGCTGCAACCGGTGTTGGTGAATTGGTAAAAGTAAAAGATATGATGTTGTATCCGTACGTTCTTTCATTTAACACCAATTTAAATCACGAGCAATTAGCAGCAACATTAAATATTATTGGTATTGCGGTAACAACATTATTAAAAAGTAAATTTATTGAAACCAACACTGCTCAATTAAAAAAAGATTTGGATAAAGCCCGCCAAATTCAGCGGAGCATTTTGCCGGAACACGAATTGTTTTTTCACAATTATGAAATGTTTGGTGTTTCTGTTGCGGATAGAAGTGTTGGTGGAGATTTTTTCGATTACATCTTAAATGAAGAAGATGATAGAGTGAATGTTGTTATTGGAGATGCTGCAAGTAAAGGTCTTTCAGCAGCAGTGCAAGCGTTGTATGTTTCCGGTGCGTTGCGGATGGGTGCGGGCTACCAAACAAAAATTAGTTCACTCATTCGCCGTATCAATACATTGGTGCATCGTGCATTTCCGGATAAACGTTTTCTCACATTATTTTATGCAGAATTTGTTAATGATAAAAAGGGCTTATGTATTTTTGTGAATGCGGGACACGCTTCGCCTCTATTATATAGAGCAAAAACTCACACGGTGGAAGTTATTGAACCAACCGGACAAATTTTGGGTCCGTTTCCGAATGAAAAATACCGTAGTGAAAGTTTTATGATGGAGAAGGGTGATATTTTATTTTTGTACACTGATGGTGTTTCTGAAGCGATGAATGCTGATGAAGAATTGTATTCTGAAGAGCGTTTGATTCAACAATTATTGACTTATAAGGATAAATCTGCAAAAGAAATTACCCAACTCGTTCTTGAAGATGTGCAAAAATTTAGTGCCAATAATCAACATTATTCTGATGATAAAACGATTGTTACGATTAAGAGGTTTAAGTAGTTTTCAGTTTTTAGTAATCAGTAGTCAGTAAAAAAATGAAGTTGTCATTCCTGTCCCGTATCAAACACGGACAGGAATCCAGAAAAAGAGCGGGATGAAAAATTTCGCTCTTAGGTTTTTAGAGAGAAATTTTTTAAGGAACTAAAAAACTGGCAAGTTTTATTTTTTTCGTTTTAGAATTAATTTCCATATGAGCAAATAATTCGCTAGGTTCATTTTCTCCTTCAATCCAAAGGGGAATCTCTATATAATAAGTGTTATCATCTACCATAATAAGAAACATTGGGGCGTTTGGTGGAGGTAATCGAAATTTTCCTCCATAAACTTGATATAATTCATCTACATAATCAACATATTTCTTTTCAAGAAATCCCTTTTTTGCACATCCTCTCGCACCATCTTTTATTAAAATATCAAGAGCATAAAAAAGTAATTCTCGAATTTTCATTGGAAGATTACTAATTGGTTCCATTGTTATTTTATCTCTTTCAAAAACTTTCCGGTAACAGAATTTTTATTTTTAGATAATTCTTCAGGAGTTCCCGTTGCAACAATTTTCCCCCCAAACTCACCACCACCGGGACCAATATCAATAATGTAATCTGCACATTTAATCACATCAAGATTGTGTTCAATTACCACAACGGAATTTCCGGCATCAAGTAATGACGTAAAACATAGTAATAATTTTGTAATATCGTCAAAATGTAAACCAGTGGTTGGTTCATCAAAAATAAATAGTGTGTGTCCTTCGCGTTTTTCTGCAAGATGTGTTGCCAATTTTACTCGTTGTGCTTCGCCTCCGGAAAATGTTGGTGCTGGTTGTCCCAATCTCATATAACCCAAACCAACATCACCCATCACACGCAATCTTTTGGCAACATGTTTTCCGGTTGGAGATTTTTCAAAAAACTGAATTGCTTCTGTAACAGTCATCGCTAACACATCATCAATATTTTTTCCTTGGTAACGAATATCCAACACTTCGCGTTTGTACCGTTTTCCTTGGCAACTTTCGCATGGTAAAGATAAATCCGCCATGAATTGCATTTCCACCGTTTGCACACCTTCGCCTTCACAGGTTTCACATCTTCCACCGGGAATGTTGAATGAAAAGTATCCTGCACTATAACCATGACTTTTTGCGGTTGGCGTTTTGGAAAAAATTTCGCGAATGTGGTCAAACGCTTTTGTGTATGTTGCGGGATTGGAGCGTGAAGTTCTTCCGATAGGAGATTGGTCAACAATTTCTATGTGTTGGATATTTTCAACACCATCAATGTGATGAACTCCGGGAATTCTTTCTTTATATCCACTTAAACGTTTTTGAATTCCTTTTGCAATAATATCATGAATGAGTGTACTTTTTCCCGAACCACTGACACCAGTTACGCAAACAAAAACTCCCAATGGAATTTCTACATCAATATTTTTGAGATTGTGTTGGAAGGCATTAAAAATTTGCAATTTTTTTTCTGTAATTTTTCTGCGAGATTTTGGAAGTGGTATGGAAAGTTTTCCGGAAAGATATTTTCCCGTGAGAGAATTTTTATCCTGTAAAGATTCTTGATACGTACCGGTAAAAGTAATTTCTCCACCATGTTCTCCCGCATACGGTCCAATATCAATTAACATATCTGCTTCACGCATCATTTCGGCATCGTGTTCAACAACGAGAACAGTGTTTCCAATATCGCGAAGTGATTTAAGAATATTGATGAGACGTCCGTTATCAACGGGGTGGAGACCAATGCTTGGTTCATCCAACACATAAATAGAACCAACAAGTGAGGAACCGATTGATGTTGCTAAATTTATTCGCTGTGATTCTCCACCGGAAAGTGTGTTGGATAATCTATCTAATGTGAGATATCCAACACCAACATCCACTAAATAGCGAAGTCGTTTTTGAATTTCTTCGATGACTCTTTTTCCAATACTTAATTCATATTCTGTAAATGAAAGTGATTGAAAAAATTTTTGTGCATCATCAATCGTCATAGAAACAATTTCGCCAATATGTTTATTGGAAATTTTTACATTGAGTGCATCACGCCGCAAACGAGTTCCTTCACATTCATCACATAGAGAATATCCTCTATATCGACTTAACATCACACGATATTGTATTTTGTACGATTTTGATTCTACCCATTTAAAAAATTTGTTTATTCCATCATATTCTTTTCCATAACCATTCATCACAATATCAAGTTGTTGTTTTGTGAGTTGGTTGAATGGTACGTTCATCGGAATTTTTGCATCGTAGGCAATGCGTGCAAGTGAGCGAAGTTCTTCTTGAAATCCCGGAGTTGTCCACGGATGAATTGCTCCATCGCGAAGTGTTTTTGTTTTATCAGGGACAACGACATCCATATCAATGCCAACGGATTTTCCAAAGCCCTGACATTTTGGGCATGCTCCAATTGGACTGTTGAATGAAAAAAGTTGCGGCTCTGGTTCTTCGTACCGAATATTATCTTCCGAACACTCAAAATGTTGATTGAACGGAATATTTTTTTGTGTGGTGAGATTGTGAATAACAGCGTATCCATTTCCTTCCACAAACGCAGTTTGAATAGAATCTGCTAATCGGTTTTGACTTGCGGTTTCATTTTTTCTCAGAATAAATCTATCCACCAAAATATCGAATTGCTGTTTTTGTTTTGGTGAAAAATTTTGTTCATTCAAATCAATAATTTCTCCATTCACAATGATGCGGAAAAAGCCGCGTTTTTTCAATGCATCCAGTTCTTCTGTGAGCGAATGTCCTTCATGTTTTTGAAGTGGAAAAGAAATGTAAAATTTTGTTCCATCATCTTCTTTGTTAATTGTATCAACAACAGATTGCACGGTATCTTTGGTAACAAGTTTTCCGCAAACTCGGCAATATGTTTTCCCAATTCGTGCAAAAAGAAGTCGGAGATAATCGTAAATTTCTGTTGTGGTCCCAACAGTGGAACGTGGATTTCGTGTATTGGTTTTTTGTTCAATGGCTATTGCGGGACTCATTCCTTGAATGACATCGACATCCGGTTTTTCCATCCGCTCCAAAAATTGACGTGCGTACGCAGAGAGACTTTCCACATATCGTCGCTGTCCTTCAGCATAAATAGTATCAAACGCCAAACTGGATTTTCCTGAACCACTGACTCCGGTAATAACTACTAATTTATTACGTGGAATTTCCACGGTGATATTTTTGAGATTATGAACTCTTGCTCCGCGAATAACGAGTGGTGCTTTGTGTGATGGGAGAGATGGTTGTGGTGAATTTTTTTTTGGCATATTTATTTTTCGTTAGAGGGAGACTAGTCAAGTTTTAAAAACTTGACTAGTCTGTTTTTAGCAGGTAAAATTTATGGATTTCATCTTCTAAATACAATTTTTCTTTGTTTGCAACACGTTTTTAAATTTCATAAATTGAACAACATTCTTATGAAAAAACACAATCTTTTTGGAAAATCGTTATCAGAACTAGAAACATTTGTTCTTGAATTAGGAGAAAAAAAATTTCGAGCAACTCAGTTGTTTGAATGGCTTTATAAAGAGCGAGTTTCCTCATTTCAAGAAATGCTCAATTTATCGATTCCATTACGAGAAAAATTAGAACAAAACGCTTGTATTGAACGATTGAATATTGTTTCCAAACAAACTTCATTATTAGATAACACGGTAAAATTTCTTTTTCAACTTTTTGATGAAAAAAAAATAGAAAGCGTCGTCATTCCACCCAGAACCACAGCAGTCGATGTTGATACACGTCTTACATTATGCGTTTCCACACAAGTTGGATGTCCATTAGATTGTAAATTTTGTGCAACAGCAAGCATGGGTTTTTTACGAAATTTAACAGCCAGCGAAATTCTCAATCAAGTAATTCTTGCACAACAGCAAAGTACCAGACCAATTACTAATATTGTGTTTATGGGAATGGGCGAGCCAATGTTGAATTATGATAATGTGATGAACGCTATTGATATTCTCACATCGCCAACTGGTTTTGCGATGAGTCCGCGGCGAATTACCGTTTCCACAGCCGGCTACGTTCAACAAATTCGTAAAATGGCTGATGAAGGAAGAAAAGTAAAACTTGCACTTTCGTTGCATTCTTTGGATTCAGCAACACGTCTTCAAATAATGCCAATTACAAAAAAATATAATGTTGATGAATTATTAGATGCATTAGAATATTATCATCATATTACAAAAAAAGGTGTGATGTTAGAATATATTTTATTTGATGGTGTCAATGATTCTGATAGTGATGTTGCAAAACTGATTAAAGTTTCACGTCGGTTTGAGTGTAAAGTCAATCTTATTCCATATCATTCAATTCAATTCACTAATCCGCAAGGATTTGCTGCAACATTGCGAGGTGTTTCAGAAGAGAAGATGTTGAGTTTTGCAAGAAAATTACGAGATGGAAATGTTGATGTCTTTATTCGCAATAGTTCCGGTGTTGATATTGATGCAGCATGCGGTCAGTTAGCAATTAATAGTGCAGCGTAAAAAAATCTACGAAAATGAATATAAAAGCAAATTTATATCTGGGTGATAGTGCAAAGGAACTTCAAAAAATTCCTGAAAATTCTGTTGACCTTATTGTAACATCTCCACCGTATGCAGACCAAAGAAAAAATACATACGGAGGTGTTTCGCATGAAAAGTATGTTGAATGGTTTTTACCAATCTCTGCAGAACTTTTACGAGTATTAAAACCAACTGGAACTTTTATTCTTAATATTAAAGAAAAAGTTGTAAATGGTGAAAGAAGTACTTATGTAATGGAATTAATTTTGGAAATGAGAAAACAAGGTTGGTTGTGGACAGAAGAATTTATTTGGCATAAAAAAAATAGTTATCCAGGAAAATGGCCAAACAGATTTCGTGATGCGTGGGAACGTTTATTACAATTTAATAAATCCAAACATTTTGCAATGTATCAAGATGAAGTAATGGTTCCGATGGGTGAGTGGTCAAAAACACGTCTCAAAAATTTATCAAATACAGATAAGGTAAGAGATGTTTCTAAAGTTGGCAGTGGTTTCGGAAAAAAAATTTCTAATTGGTTACATAGAGATAAAGCATATCCAACAAATGTTTTACATCTTGCAACAGAATGTAATAATAAAAATCACTCTGCTGCATTTCCTGAAGAATTACCGGAATGGTTCATCAAACTTTTCACTAAAAAATATGATACTGTTCTTGACCCATTTATGGGTTCAGGTACAACAATACTTGTTGCTCATAGAATGCAACGACATTCTATTGGTATAGATGTTGTTCCTGAATATTATCAAATGGTAAAAAATGAATTGCAAAATAAGGAGTTGCCTTTATTAGAAGAAACTAAAATTATTTATGAAGAAGTTAAAACTCAAAGACGTTACGCAATACGTTGAAGAAAATATAGAAACCTTTCATAAGAAAAGAATACAAAGTTTAGATGGTTTGAAACTTTTAACTGTATTAAAGAAAAAAAATCCCTATTTATTTAAAGCAAAATATGTTTTAACATCAGAACAAATTATTAAAGGAATTGTTGATGCGTATATTTCTTCAAGTGAAGAAACAATATTTGGTGATTGGTTAGAAGGACTTGCCATATTTATTAATCAAAAAATATATGATGGCTGGAAATCGGGAATATCAGGAATAGACCTTGAATTTGATAAAGATGGAATTCGATATATTGTTACTATAAAATCAGGACCGAATTGGGGAAATGCACAACAAATTAAAAAAATGATTGCTGATTTTACGACAGCAAAGAAATCGTTACGAACAAGTAATTCAAAACTTATCGTTGTTGCAGTTAATGGTTGCTGTTATGGTAGAGAGAATAATGTTGATAAAGGAGAATACTTTAAGTATTGCGGTCAAAAATTTTGGGAATTTATTTCTGGAGATTTAAATCTTTATACAGATATTATTGAACCACTCGGACATAAAGCAAAAGAAAAAAATGATATTTTTTTGCAGTCATATTCTCAAATGATAAATAAATTTACCAAAGAATTTTTTGATAATTTTTGTAATGATAATGGTGAAATTAGTTGGAAAAAAATAGTTGAATTAAATTCTTCAATCAATCCACAAAAATAAAATATTAATGATAAACATTATACTCTTCGGTTCGCCTGGTGTAGGCAAAGGAACACAAGCAAAACTCCTTTCACAAAAATATGATATTCCGCATGTTTCCACTGGTGATATTTTGCGACAAAATATGCAAGAACAAACACCACTCGGCATCAAAGCAAAAAAATATATTGATGAAGGAAATCTTGTTCCCGATGATGTGATGATAGGAATGATTAAAGAAATTCTTCGTTCCGGAAAATGTGAGAAGGGAATTATTTTAGATGGATTTCCTCGAACAGTAGCACAAGCAGATGCATTGCAAACAATGTTCACAGAATTTCATCGTACAATAAATTTCGTTATCAATATTGTTGTTCCGGAAAATCTTATTCTTGAACGATTAAATACACGCAGTCAAGAATTAGGTCGCACCGATGATAAACCGGAAACAGTAAAAAAACGCCTTCAAGTATATCACCAAACCACAGCACCAGTAAAAGAATATTACGAACGTAAGAAAATTTTGCACAATGTTGATGGTGTTGGTTCTGTAGAAGAAGTATCACAACGAATACTTTCTGTTTTGAAAAAATAACAATGTCTTCTACAAAACCATTTTTTTCTACTCATACATTTCCACTCGTTATAGCCCACCGCGGCTTTTCTGAAATTGCACCGGAAAACACTCTTGCTGCATTTCACAAAGCCATAGAAGTTCACGTGGATATGATTGAATTAGATGTTCGTCTTTCAGCGGATAATGATTTTATCATTTTTCATGATAAGCGATTAGAACGAACTTCTAATGGACATGGTGTTCTTAAAAATAAAACAACAGAAGAATTGTTGCAGGTAGATAATGGTTCGTGGTTTTCTCAACAATTTTCTTCTGAGCGAATTTCTTTATTAGAAAAAGTTTTTCCATTCACAAAAAAAAATGTGTTACTGAACATAGAAATTAAACCGGATGTTGTCAGTACGGATTCCATTTCTGTTGCAGAAAAAATAGTTTCTCTTATTCACAAGAAAAAAATAAAAAAGAAAATTATTATCACTTCGTTTAATTATTCTATGGTTAAAGAAATTAAAGAATTAGATAATAATATTTTTACAGGAATCATCTATAATCCACTTAGTTTTCGTCGTTCACCATCTCAATTATTAGAATTATCAAAAGCGGATATTTTTGTGTGTAGTAAATATCAAGTGAATAAAGATGTGGTGAATGATATTCATTCAAAAAATTATTCTATTTATGTATATGGAATTTCCTCCGAACGTGATGTTCGCCGCATGTTCAATCTTGGTGTAGAAGGTCTCATCGCTAATAATCCTGCCTTTGTAAAAGAAATTTTACAGTCACTGTAAATTTTCCAAACTTTTTGTTTCTTATCACAGTAGAAAAACTTTTTCATAATTATCTTTTCTATGAGTGGTTAATAATAACTACTTATTTAAAGGAGGAAGTATGAAAAATTTTTTTGTTGTCGTACCGCTGTATTTACTATGTTACATTTCAATAGTGAATGGACAAAGTTCATCATTGGTGGGAATTTATGTTGATAAATTTCATCTCATATTAGGAGATGTACAAAAAGAGGATGAACTTTTAACATTTTGTCAAAATAGAAATGTCAATTATCTCATGTTATATGATGTGTGGAGATTTCCTATTCAAAATAGTACTGACCCAAAAACTTTGCAATTGGTATCTTTTATAAAGAAAGCAAAAACATCGTACGGGATTCTCCAAGTTGGGGTTTCTGGAGAAACGGCTGCATTTTTTCAAGATATGGTTTATCCGTACAATGCAATCCATACAAACACTTCGGAAAAAATAGATGTCTATAATTTAGAATTTGAATTTTGGAATCCCAATCTCATTGGTAGTGGAAAATATTATTGCACTACCTATCTTCAATCGACATATTCTTGTACTGTGGAAGGTGCATTTGCTTTTTATATAAAAGAATTAGCAAAAGTAAAAACTGCAAGTGCATCCGCAGGAGCAATCACAGAAACTTATGTTGGTTGGCCAACACAAGGTCAGTGTCAGCAGATTATTCAATATGCTGACCGTATTTTCGTACATGCGTACGTACAAAATCCAATAACTGCATATAATTATAGTAGAGAACGTTTATCGTATTTTGGTTCAACAACAAAAGCAATAACAGTTATTCCGCTTTTTTCTTCTGAACCAGATTTTATGGGACCTTGGTTGCAAAATCATTCACTTGCAGAAGTGTACGAAATTTACAATCAAGACTTTGCAAAAGAAACTTCTGAGTGGAAAAGTAAAATTCATTTAAATGGATATCAATATTTTACGTACTCACAACTTCTTGCTTATAATTCTACATTTTTACCAATTCAATTAAATAATTTTGTTGTTGATATGTATGATGATAAAGCATGTCTTTATTGGCAAACAATTTCTGAAATTAATAATTATGGATTTGAAATTCAGAAATCTATTATTGATAATCCACCAATAGAAAAGAAGTGGGAAAAAATTGGTTTTGTAGAAGGGAAAGGAACATCCTCAACAGTAACACAATATCAATATACAGATTTGACTGTGCAAACTGGAAAAACTTACATGTATCGTTTATTACAAATTGATAAGGATGGAAGTATACATTATAGCACAAAAGAACAAGATATAACGATTGTTCCTTCGCGTCCGTATTTATCAATGAATTATCCTAATCCCTTTAATCCTAAAACACAAATAGATTATAAGATTACTTTAAAAGAAAAAGTATCCTTAAAAGTTTATAATATTGTAGGAGAAAATATTGCAACATTGGTAGATAAAGAACAAGAAGCAGGAAATTATTCAGTAGAATTTAATGCTGCAGCATTAAGCAGTGGAGTTTATTTTTATAAACTTCGTGCAGGAAATTTTATTTCTGTAAAAAAAATGATGTTTGTAAAATAATTATTTTTTTTGCATTACAACAAATGCAACTGCAGAAATTTCTGAGTGGGAAAGTGAAAGAAGAAATGTGAACTCTTGAAAAGAATCAAGAAGTTTATCATGAAGAATGATGGTGGGAAGTCCGGAATCATTATTCAATACTTCAATATGTTTCCATTGAAAATTATTCGTCCATCCGCTGCCAATGGCTTTGCTGACTGCTTCTTTTGCAGCGAAACGGGCTGCAAAATGTTGAGCGGAATTTTTTTTTGATTGACAGTATTCTATTTCTTTTGCAGTAAAAATTTTATTCAAAAAAATATTTCCAAATTCTTTTATGGAATTTTCAATACGTTGAATTTCAATAATATCGACACCAATACCTTGAACTATCATAATTATTTTTGGATAATTTTTACTGCATGTATATCATTACATTCTTGTTGTAATGTTGTAATAGTTTTTTGAAAAATCGGATGAATACAATCTTTTGCAATTTCTTGTAATGGCGTAAGAACAAACTGTCTCTTGTGAAGTTCTTTGTGAGGAACAGTGATAAGTTCAGTTTCAATTGTGTGATTTCCAAATAATAAAATATCAATATCAATTTCACGAGGTCCCCAACGTTCACGGTGTTTTCTCCCTAAATTTTTTTCTATTGTTTTGAGATGTTGATATAATTGTTCTACAGAAAGTTCAGTTTTTATTTCAATAGTTGTATTGAAAAAATTTTCTTGCGTTTCTACACCAACGGGTTCAGTCTCATAAATGTTGGATTTTTTTGTGATAGTTGTTTGAGGAATTTTTTCAATTTGTGTTATTGCATGAGTAAGATTTTCTAAACGATTTCCAACATTTGAACCCAAACCGAGATAAACAATTTCCATATTATTTGTGACGTTCTTCTATAATTTCTACTTCAACAGAATCCACAACACCATGAATTGGTACGCTGAGTTTTCTGATGCGAATGCAAACTTTTTCTACAAGAAAAAATTGCTCAATAATTTTTTTTGCAATTGCATCAGCAAGTGCTTCTATTAAATAATATTTTTTTTGACTGATGACGCTGCTTATAATAGTATAGACTTGTTCGTAATTCACAGTATCATTCAAATTATCACTTTTTCTTACGTTGGTAAGATGGCAATAGAGTTCAGCATCAACCTCAAATTTTCCTCCGAGATTTTGCTCATCTTTCATCACTCCATGATAGGCGTAAAACACAGCATTGCGAAGTCGGATGATGTCGTAGGATGTATTGTTCATAGTAATCAGTTTTTAGATTTGTCAAGTTTTAAAAACTTGACAAATCTTTCTTATAAATTCTTAATCGCAAAATTAATTCTTCTTACAACAGTTTCTTTTCCTACAATTTCTAACAGATGAAACAAACTCGGTCCCAGAGAAATTCCCGAGACAGCAAGGCGAATTGGATGAATAAGTTTCCCCGCACTTAAAGAAAATTCTGTTGCCGTAGTACGAAGTGTTTCTTCGATTGTTGATGCAGTATAATTTTGTAATTCAGAAATTTTTTCTACAAATCGTGCAAGATGCTTTGGTGTTTCCGCACTCCAATTTTTGGATTTTCCTTTTTCATCAAAACTCGTTGGGTCTTCGTAAAAAAATTTGCATTCGTTCACAAAATCCGGTAGAACCGTAACACGTTCTTTCATCAAATTGATGACACTTTTTATATAATCATCAGAAAAATTTTTCCAACCTTGTTCAAGAATATTTGGTTTCACTAATGCTAATAATTCATCATCTGATTTTAAGCGGATGTGTTGTTGATTGAGCCATTGTAATTTTTCTATATTAAAAATTGCTCCGGATTTTCCAACGCGTTCAATCGAAAATTCTTTCACCAATTCTTCTAAAGAAAAAATTTCTCTATTATCTCCGGGATTCCAACCCAATAATGCAATAAAATTTATAATTGCTTCTTTCAAAAAACCTTTTGCACGATAATCTTCCACAGCAACATCACCTTGTCGTTTACTCAATTTGCTTTTATCAGGATTGAGAAGAAGGGGAAGATGTGCAAATTGTGGAATTTCCCATCCAAAATATTGATACAGCAAAATATGTTTTGGTGTGCTGGGTAGCCATTCTTCTCCGCGAATTACGTGACTGATATTCATCAAATGGTCATCCACAACAACAGCAAGATGGTAGGTTGGAAATCCATCAGATTTGAGAATGACTTGGTCATCTAAAATTTTATAACCAATAGCAACTTTTCCGCGAATCATATCTTCAAAAACCAATTCTCCAGTAAGTGGAACTTTCATGCGGATTACATAACGTTCGCCGTGTTCAATTTTTTTTTGTGCTTCTTCTAAAGATTTTGAACGACAATTTCTATCATACGAAGGTGGAACTTTTGCTGCAATTTGTTTTTGACGTACTTGCTCTAATCGTTCTGCAGAACAAAAACAATAATATGCTTTTTCTTCTTTTACTAATTGGTGTGCGTGTTGTTGATAAATTGGTAATCGTTGTGATTGAATGTACGGTCCGAAATTTCCATCTTTTGTTGGTCCTTCATCAAAGTCAAGTCCTGCCCATTGAAGTGTTTCAATGAGATTTTCCATTGCTCCTTCTACTTTTCGGGATTGGTCTGTATCTTCGATGCGGAGAAGAAATTTTCCGTGATGTTTTTTTGCGAGAAGATAATTATAGAGTGCGGTGCGTAATCCGCCAACGTGAAGGTATCCTGTGGGACTTGGTGCAAAGCGTACGCGAATGTTTTCCATGATAATTAAAGATTGGTCATTCCCACATGCTTTAAGTGGGAATCTAATTTTTGTGTAAGAAGATATAAATTTTTTTACAAAATTTCAATAAAAGAAGATTTTATTATAGTAATATTCGTTTTGTGAGGTATTTGTTGTTATGATAAACAATAAATCCTTATATTTAAATTCTAAAATATTTTATTCACTTTTAATAAAGGAGTTTTTATGAAAAAGTTTTTGTGGGCTGTAATTTGTACAGTGGTATTGTCTTCATGTTCAAAAGATTCACCCATGTCTTCCTCTGGAGAAAGTGGAAATGGAATAACGATTACTTCATCCGCAACTGGAGGAACAATTACTCCCAATGGTTCTACATCAATAGTTTCTGGAAGTAATCAGCGATATACTTATACACCAGAAACAAATTATCGTTTTGATAGTGTGGTAGTAGATGGAGTAAAAAATCTTGATTCCACAACGAGTTATACTTTTGTTAATGTTACATCATCACACACAATAAAGGCATGGTTTTCTCTATCACAATATTATCTTGATAGTATTGCTGTTATAACAATTCCAGCAAAAGATAGATTTAATAATAATTGGGACCCTAATGATGGTCCAGATTTATATATTGCATTTGGAAAGTCCGGTGTATCATATATAACAAATACTTCTGAATCTTCGAATGGTGGGACTAGAAATAATGTTACTGTATTTCCACAAATATGGAATCTTGTTTCAAAAAATATTGAATTAAAAAATGAAAATTGGAGAGTGGATTTGTATGATGATGAAGATACTGACCCAAATATTAATGGAACATCTATGTTTTTCTCTGAAAATGTTAATCCAACCACTCAAACAAGTCCAATTGTTTTAACCTCTAATCAAGCACAAGGAAACCAAACTGGTTTTCAACTTCGTGTCTATTATAGTAGAAGGTAATAGTTGTGAGTGACGAAATCAGTCTTTATTACCAAAGCGGTAGCAGTGATAAAGTGTATCACGTAAAACTTGAAAAAGTCAGTGGTGGTTTTGTGGTAAATTTTGCTTTTGGCAGACGCGGTACAACATTACAAACGGGAACAAAAACTTCTGTTCCCGTTTCGTATGATGCTGCAAAAAAAATAATGGATTCTTTAGTACGTTCAAAAAAAGCAAAAGGATATCAAGAAGGTACACCGGAAGGAATATCTATCACTGTTACAAAAGAGGAACGCACCAGTGGAGTTTTTTGTCAATTACTCAATCCCATTGAAGAAGAAGAAGTACAACATTATTTAGAAAATGCACAATATGGTGCTCAAGAAAAATTAGATGGACATCGTACGCTTATCAGAAAAGAGCAAGATACGATAGAAGGTATTAATCGCAAAGGACTTGTTATTCCTGTTGCAGAAAATCTTCATCACGAAATAAAAAACTTTGCTGAAGATTTTATTCTTGACGGAGAATTTTTAAATAATACACTTTATGTGTTTGATATTCTTTCACACAATGGTAAAGAAATTCAATCACTTGCATATCAAGAAAGGTACGAGATTTTAGAAAAATTTTTCTCTAATAAAAAAACATCCTCTATTATAAAAGTAGCATTAGCAAGTACATCTAAAGAAAAAAAATCTTTATTACAAAAATTGAAAAAAAATAATAAAGAAGGAATTGTGTTTAAAGATTTACAGGCATCATATCAAGCAGGACGTCCTGCAAGTGGTGGTTCGCAAGTAAAATTTAAGTTTTATGAAACGGCAACCGTGTCTGTGGAAAAAGTAAATCTCAAACGAAGTGTGAGTATGAGATTAAAAGATGGTGATGATTGGATTTCGGTTGGTAATGTTACCATTCCGCCAAATGCAGAAATTCCCAGAGAAAATGAAATCATTGAAGTGCGATATTTGTATGCGTATAAGGGTGGTTCATTGTATCAGCCAACATATCTTGGGTTGCGAAATGATATGGATGAAAATGATTGTGTTCTCCAACAATTAAAATATAAAGGATAATTTATGTTCAGACGTTCTACTTTGATGCTTATTTTTTGTGTTCATTTTTTTGCACAAGCATCACAACCCAAATTAGTTATTTTCATTTCTATTGACCAAATGCGTGCAGATTATTTTGAACGTTTTGATACATTATTTTCTGGTGGATTGAAAAAACTGTACAATCAAGGAATTGTTTATAAAGAAGCAAATTTGAACTATGCTTCCAGTGAAACCGGACCTGGACACGCAACACTTTCTACGGGAACATATCCACACAAAAGCGGAATTTTAGCAAATGATTGGATTGACCCAACAACAAGAAAATCTGTGTATTGTGTGAGTGATGAAAATGCAAAATCTGTTGAAGGAGAAGGTGGTGGATTTTCTGCAAAAAATCTTGCAGTAACAACTATTGGAGATTGGTTGAAAAAAACATCACCCAACTCAAAAGTGGTTTCAATTTCTGCAAAAGATAGAGCTGCAATTTTAATGGGTGGAAAAAATCCCGATAAAGTATTTTGGTATCAGAAAAAAAATGGAAAAATGGTAACATCCAATTATTATATGCAGCAACTTCCAGAATGGGCAAAAAAATTTAATGATGAAGATTGGATAGAAAAAAATCTTCCCAAACAATGGGAAAAATCTTTACCAGAAAAAAATTATATAACAATACAGCCAGATGAATTTTTTGCCGAAACTCCGTGGGAAGGAAACACAGTATTTCCACATCCATTTACTGAAAAGAAAAAAACAGAATTGATTTTGCGAAGTCCCTATGGAGATAACTTAGTGTTGGATTTTGTGAAAGAAGCAATTATTGCGGAACAATTAGGAAAGCGAGATGTTTCAGATTTATTGTGTATTAGTCTTTCCGATTGTGATTATATTGGTCATAATCATGGACCCAACAGTCACGAAATGGTTGACCATCTTGTTCATCTTGATAAAGCATTGGGACAATTTTTTGATTTTGTAGAAAAAAATATTGGGAAAGAAAATTTTCTTGTTGTGTTGAGTGCAGACCATGCAGTATTTCCTTTACCGGAATATTTAGTGCAATACACAAAAATTTCTGATGCTCGTAGAATATTGTATAATGAAGAATTTGTTCCACAAGTTGGAAAAATAAATTCCGCATTGCAAAAAGAATTGAACACACAAGAAGTTGTGTTAGATGAAAAAGGTTTTCTCAATTATAAAATTGCAAAAAAAATGAATGTTGATAGTATCCAATTAGAAAAAGAAGTATATGATGGACTTTTAAAAATAGATTGTGTTGCTGAAGTTTATTTTAAACGTGAACTTGCATCTTCACAACCTTTTCAAAAATTATATATGAAACAATTTCGCAATAGTTATTATGTAGAGCGTGGAGAAGATTTTCAAATTCGATTTAAAGAAAATTATTTAGTTACACCATATAAAACTGGTGCTTCTCACGGAACAGTTTATAAATATGATACTCATGTTCCAATAATTTTTTGGTGGAATGATGTACAACCACAAATAATAGCAAAAGAAGTTCACACTGTTGATATTGCACCAACACTGGCAAAAATTTTGAATGTGCGGTATCCAAATAATTTAGATGGTGTAGTGTTAGAAGAAATAAAAAAATAAACATCTTTGCACAAGCGGTGAGGTATTTGTCATTCCGCACTTGATGCGGAATCCATCTTCTGGATTCCCGCTTTCGCGGGAATGACGACACACAGATTGTATTAGGCCAATAGGGAATAAATGGAAACAAAACGCTGGACAATTTCAAATCTTCTCAGTATAAGTAGAATCATCCTTGTTGCACCAATCGCATATTTTTTACTGAGCAAAGAAATTCCATATCATCGTGAGTATGCAATTCTTTTTATTCTTCTTGCTATGATTACTGATATTTTAGATGGTTATTTTGCTCGCCGCTTCCAAGAGATTTCCGAATTGGGAAAAATTTTAGACCCACTTGCAGATAAAATTGGAGTTGGTCTTGTTGTTATCATTTTAACAATTTCCGGAGATATTCCATTATGGTTTATGATTGCAATTTTAGCCCGAGATGGAATTATTTTTCTTGGTGGAATATATTTGAAAAAGAAAAAAGGAATAATTCCCGCCTCTGCAATGCCCGGAAAAATTGCTGTTGTTGCAAGCTCTATAACTTTAGTGTTAGCAATTCTTCATCTTAAAACGCTTCAAGAAATATTTTTATGGAGCAGTGTTCTTTTAATGCTCTATTCTTTTATTGATTATACACAACGTTTTTTTTCACATCTTAAAAAATAAACGGTATTGTTACATTAGAATAAATTATATTGTAAAGATGCTGACATTCGTCACCATGACGGTCATCATTCCGTCATTCCCGCATGTTGTTAGCGGGAATCCATTTTGAAAAAATAGACATAACTATTTTTTTAACAATGCCTAAAAGTAAACATAATATTAAAAATAATTTTCTATGGGATTTTTTGACGCATTAAAATTTTCGAAACTCAAAGAAGGTCTTAACAAAACTCGTGAGAATTTAGTTTCCAGTATCACTAAACTTATTTCTGCAACAGGAAAAATTGATGAAAATTTTTTGGAGCAATTAGAAGAAATTTTTATCCGTGCAGATGTTGGTGCTGAAGCAACACAAACGATAATTGAAAACATCAAGAAAAAAGTAAAAGAAGTTCGGTACGAAACCCAAGAAGAATTACAAACCATCATTCGCGAACAACTTGCTTCAATTTTTGTTCCCAATAAATATGAAGAAGAACCACTTACCATTCCCGAAGGAATAAAACCGTACGTTATCATGGTTGTTGGTGTGAACGGAGCAGGAAAAACAACCACCATCGGAAAATTAGCAAATAGATATAAAGAAGCCGGAAAAGAAGTTTTTATTGGAGCAGCAGATACATTTCGTGCTGCAGCAAATGAACAATTAGAAGTATGGGCACAACGTGCAGGAGTAAAAATTATTCAGCAGAAACAGGGCTCAGACCCAGCAGCAGTTGCGTTTGACACCGTTCAATCCGCACAATCCAAAAATGCTGATGTGGTCATTATTGATACTGCCGGAAGATTGCACACCAAAACACATTTGATGGAAGAATTAAAAAAAATAAAACGTGCAATTCAAAAATCACATTCTACCGCCCCACACGAAATTTTGTTAGTGTTGGATTCTACCACCGGACAAAATGCTCTTCAACAAGCAAAACTTTTTAATGAAGTTGTTGGCGTTACCGGACTCATTCTCACCAAACTTGATGGAACAGCAAAAGGCGGAATTGTTTTTGCTGTGAGCCGTCTCATCAATGTTCCTGTTAGATATATCGGAGTTGGAGAACAAATGGATGATTTACAACCATTCAATTCCAAAAAATTTGTTGAAGCATTATTTTCTTCCTCATCATGAAAGGACGCGGAACAACATATAATCCGCAAAATCGTTTTGAAGAAATTCGTTATGAAAATTTTGATGACGAATGGCAAAACGAAAAAGAAGGACAAAAAACTCCTACCAAATATTTTCGCGATACAACAAAATCCCCATTTGCAAAAAATAATAGTCCTGATATTGGTTTTACGTACGACCTAAATCCTTATCGTGGATGTGAACATGGCTGCATTTATTGCTATGCACGTCCATCACATGAATATTTGGGCTTTTCTTCCGGAATAGATTTTGAAACAAAAATTATGGTAAAAGAAAATTTACCAGAATTGATAGAAAAAGAATTTCAAAAACCAAAATGGCAACCAAGCCTAATTGCACTTTCCGGAAATACAGATTGTTATCAACCCATTGAACGAAAACTACAAATTACACGCCGTTGTTTGGAAATATTTCTTCGTTATCGTCATCCAGTTTTCATAATCACAAAAAATGCACTCATCTTGCGAGATAGAGATATTTTATCTGAATTAGCAAAACATCAATTAGTTTCTGTCAGAATTTCTGTTACGACGTTAGATAAAAATCTTGCACGAACAATGGAACCACGTACAGCAATTCCAGAACAACGTCTTCATGCCATTGAAGAATTATCAAAAGCAGGAATTTCTGTTGGAGTGAATGTTGCACCAATTATTCCCGGATTAAATGATGAAGAAATTCCGGAAATTTTGAAACAAGCAGCAGAACATGGAGCAACTTCTGCTAGTTATACAATTGTACGTCTTCCGTACGCAGTAAAAGATTTATTTGTAGAATGGGTGAATAGAGAATTACCAACAAAAGCAGAACGCATACTCAATCGCATAGGAGATGTGCGAGATGGAAAATTGTATGATTCTCAATTTTCCAAACGAATGGTTGGAGAAGGAGAAATTGCAAATGCAATTAAACAATTATTTTTTTTGAGTTGCAAAAAATTGGGATTGAATAAAAAGAAAATAGAACTTTCTACCGATAAATTTCTAAGAAAAGAAAAACCACAAACAGAGTTGAAATTTTTGTGAGATGATAAATCTAAAATAATTGTCATTCCTGCGAAAGCAGGAATCTATTTTATGGATTCCCGCTAAAAACATGCGGGAATGAGATATTTTGTTGATTATAGATTATCATCTTTAATTTCCACAACACCCTGCCTCACAATTTTTGATATTTTACCACTCACATCAACGACTGTAGAAGGCAGAGAATTTTCTACATCACCAGCATTAATAATCACATTTACCTTTCCAAAAAAATCTTTTTGTATTTCTGCAATTTTGGTTCCACCTTCTTGTTGAGAAATATTTGCACTGGTAGAAATAATTGGCTTTCTTAATTCATTAATAACATCAAGGCAAAAAATATTATTGGGAATTCTTATCCCGATAGTATTGTTTAGTGTAAGTGAAGATGGTAAAAGAGAATTTGCTTGAAAAATAAATGTTACAGAACCGGGCCAATATTTTTTTAACAATTCTTCTGTTGTGGATGAAATATTTTTTGTGTAATGCTTCACCATTTCTAAAGAACTTGCTAATATTAATAATGGTTTTTGAGAATCTCGTTGTTTGATGTGATAAATTTTTTCTATCGCAAAATCATTTGTTGCATCAGCACCAATTCCATAAATAGTATCTGTTGGATAAATAATTATTCCACCAGAACGAAGAGTTTCTACAGATTGAGAAACACATTTTTGATGTGTAGAAGAGGAAAGAGAAAAAATATTTGTTTTCATAGATAAAAAAATAGTCAAGTTTTGAAACTTGACTATTCTAAAAAATATTAATAATACTATTATTTTTGTTCTAGAATTTGAAACAACTCTGCTAATTTTGGAACAAGAATAATTTCAGTTCTTCTATTTTTTGCTCGTGCTTCAGCAGTGTTATCTGTTACAAGTGGAGCGTACTCACTGCGTCCGGAAGCAATAATACGTTTTGGGTCAACCTTTCCTTCATTGGTAATATACCGAATAACTTCAGTAGAACGCATTACACTTAAATCCCAATTATCCTTAATTGCTCCAAGATTATTAACTTGAACATTATCAGTATGTCCTTCTACCAAAATATTAATGTCCGGTTGTCTATTAAGAACTTGAGAAAGTTCTTTTAATGCACTCTTTCCGCGTTTATCAATATCAGTTTTGCCGGTAGAGAAGAGAAGTTGATTGGAAAGTGAAACATAGACTTTTCCTTCTTTAATAGAAACAGAAAGTCCAGCATCTTTAAAACCAAGCAAAGCATCGTTCAAAGTTTTTTGTAATGCTTTTAAACTCGAATCACGCAAAAAAAGTTTGCGTTCCATCTCGCGAATCCGTTCTTCACGGCTATATACATCGTGTTGTAATTTTTCCAAATTGCTGATAAGACGTTGTATCTCTCCGGAACTATTAGATTTTAATTGAGCATAATTCGTATTTAATGTTGTTACTGTTTGTTCTAAATCTCGCAAACGTTTTTTTGCATCTTCAAGATTCGCAAAAAGTCGGATAGTATCAGCGGAAAGTTTATTGACTAATTTATTGAGACTATCAACTTGAGTATTGAGTTTTGTATTTAATGTATAGAGAGAATCATATCCAAGTTGCAAAGCATCTCGCGAAGCAACCATGTCATCATATTTTCCAACAGGAACACATGATGATAAGAAAAATGTTCCAATAAAAATTGTGAGAATTGATATTACAATAGTATTTTTCATAAGTATTTTGATAGAAAAATTTAGTAAGTGTGTAAAACAAGACATCACAGGTTTTAAAAACCTGTGATGTCTAATGTTATCTATTAAGATAGTCGGGGCGACAAGATTCGAACTTGCGACTTCTTGCTCCCAAAGCAAGCGCTCTAGCCGGGCTGAGCTACGCCCCGAAAAAATAACGTTTTTAAATATACAAAACTTCATTTGGTAAGGCAAGATGTTTCAATATAAAATGATGAATTGCTTTTCCACATCATTTTTGATATTTTTTTTAATGCAAAAATGCTATTTCCTTTTATTTCTTCTTTTCTATAATTCTCTTTTTTCAGAAGAAAAGTTTTTTATACGTCCACTCTATAAATCACAAGTCAAAAAATCTAACGTTATTATTTCATATCGCGAAATTGCAAAACCCACTATTGGATTAGTATTGAGTGGTGGAGGAGCGAGAGGATTTTCTCACATTGGTGTTTTAAAAACATTAGAAAAAAATAACATTGCTGTAGATTATATTGTTGGAACAAGTATTGGAAGTGTCATCGGTGGGCTGTACGCTTCAGGATATTCTACAGAAAAACTTTCTTCGCTTGCTCAAACCACCAATTGGAATTCTTTACTTGCATTCGGTGATGGAGTAGAAAGAAAAAATCTTTTTATTGACCAAAAAAATAATGCCGATAAAAATCTTTTCACCATTCGTTTTGATGGACTTACACCAATTATACCATCTGCACTTTCTAACGGTCAACGATTATCTACTTTTATTAACCGGCTTGTTTTACAAAGTACGTATCACTCAATTCACAGTTATGATGAATTAAAAATTCCATTTAGAGCCGTTGCAACAGATATTATTTCTGGAAAACCAATTATTTTCCGTTCAGGAAATTTATCTGAAACTATGCGTTCCAGTTTCGCCCTTCCTCTATTATATAGTGCAGTAAAAAAAGATTCGTTAGAATTAATTGATGGTGGGATTGTTTCCAACATTCCTGTTGATGTAGCCGAAACTGAATTTCGTCCTGATATTATTATCGCTGTTGATGTAACAAGTCCGGCAGAAAAAACACAAGCACCAGCAACTCCGTGGGAAGTTGTAGACCAAATTGTGAACATCATGTCTTTACCATCAAAACAAAAATCTTTAGAAAAGGCAACCTTTGTTGTACGTCCGCAATTAGGAAAGTATTCTGCAAATAATTTTTCTCAAGTAGATTCATTAATTTTTTTAGGCGAACAAGCAGCGGATTCAATTATTAGTTTACTAAAGGAAAAAATTCTTCAATACAATAACACGGAACAAACAGATTCTGTTACCATAAACACAGTGCAGTACACCAACATTCCCGATTTTATCAAAAATTATTACGAAGATTATTTTTCTCAACATACAACACTTTCTCTTTCTACAATTCAGCAGCAACTTTCTTTATTATATTCTTTAGGAGATTATAATGATGTGTATGCTGAAGTGCGAAACTCTTCTCTTCATATTTATGCAAAAAATAATCCTGTAATTCATTCTGTAGAAGTGCAAGGTAATACAATGATTCCAACAGATAGTATTCTTCTTTACTTTCAATCATTATTACATTTGCCAATCAATCATCAAAAGGGAAGACAAGCGATAGAAAATGTTTTGGAACTTTATCGCAACAAAGGATATTCATTAGCAAATATTGATACGCTTTCTTTTGATACAACATCAGGAAAATTCTTTTTAAAAATTAACGAAGGAATTATTAACAAAATATCTATAGAAGGAACAACATACACCGGCGATTGGGTTATTAAAAGAGAACTTCCATTTGCAGAAAAAGAAATTTTTACATTAGCAAAAGCACAGCAATCAATTGCCAACTTAAATGCTACCAATCTTTTTGACCAAGTGTTATTAGATATACGATACACAAACGAATTTCCAGAAGTTGTTGTTCGTGTTATAGAAAAAAAATCGGAACTCATTCGTTTAGGGTTGCGATACGATAATGAACGGACAGCACAAATTTCTACACAATTGCGAAGTGAAAATTTTTTAGGAACAGCCACAGAAATTGGAGGTGGATTTATTGGCGGTTCTCGAAATCAATTATATTTTCTTGAATTAAAAACGCAACGCATATTCAATTCATTATTTACACTAAAAATTAATACTTATATTGATAACAAAAATATTTATACGTATCAAAATGCACCAATTATTGCAGGCACAAAAACATTTAAACGAACAATTACAGGAGAATATGTACAAAATATTTCCGGAATAAATTTTTCTTTTGGAAGAAATATTGAACGATTAGGAAATGTGATTGCAGAATATCGATTTGAAAAAAATACTATAGATTCCGTTTCTGGTGGAAATTATTCAATAGAAGATTTTACATTGCAGGCATTTAAAATAAATACAACATTAGATTTTTTAGATAAATATCCATTTCCATGGCACGGTACACTTTTACACATTTCTTGGGAAACAGCACAATCCAATTTTCTTTTTGGAGAAGTTGGATATGTAAAATTATTTACTTCATTTGAATGGTACACAACATTTGCACAAACTCATACACTTCATTATTCTCTCAATGTTGGTTTTGCAGATAAAACACTTCCGCTGACACAGCAGTTTTCTTTTGGCGGAGAAAATTCTTTTTATGGATTATTTGAATACGATACACGAGGAAAACAAATTTTCTTAAATAATTTTGAATACAGAGCAAAACTTCCGTTTTTATTATTGTGGGATACGTATGCAAGTGTTCGTTATGATTTTGGAAAAATATGGCGTGAACCAGAAGATATACGCCTTCGTGATTTTTACAATGGTGTTGGTATTGCACTTTCTGTTGATACGCCAATTGGACCAGCAAAATTTTCTCTTGGGCGAAGTTTTTACGTTCGTCAAGATGTGTTAGAAAAACCGTTAATTTTAGGACCAGTTGTTACGTATTTTTCGATTGGTTATCCTTTGTAAATAAATGTCATTCCTGCGAAAGCAGAAATCCAGCAACTCTAATTTAAGAAAGGAGTAAAAATGTCAGAACCAAGTTCACTCTATGCGAAAATTCATATCACCAAAGAAAATTTGGAAAAATTTATGAATTCATTTCCAACACAACCCCCACGATACAAAGATTGGCAAAGTTGGTTTAACACAAAGAAGATGTATGGTGATGGAATTATAGATGAGAAAGAATTACAACAAATGAATTTTCCCAGCACAGCCATTGTAAAAAAAATCATTGAGGAAACACAAAGTGATGAACTTCCTGGTTTTACTCCATCAGAATATGATGAAGAAAAAGGTATTTGGCATTTGTTAATTCCGTTTTTTAGAGAAAACTATTTTGAAATGATACCAATCCTTTCTCTTTTAAGAGGAGTGCAACAATTTAAAGAAAAAAATGAAGAAGATTTTATTATTGTTTATTCTCATTTTTGGGATTCTGGTGTTGACGCCTATATAAAGTTTGCTTTATCAGAAAGCCTTTTTGTTGAAGAGGTAAATGAGATTGATTTACAACTTGCTATGGATTATGTTACTAACAAATTCAAAAATAATAATTTCAATGTTGATGACGTTTAAATTTATTCATTCATTCACTCAATTATAAAAACCCATGAAAACCATCATTCTTTTTTCCGCAATATTTGTATGTTCAACATACACCATTGCACAAACAAAAACCGCATATATTAATTCTGAAACCATTATGCAAAAACTTACCGAAGCCCAAGATGCACAAAAACAATTGGATGCATTTGTTTCGGAATGGCAAAATGAACTTTCTAAAATGCAAAGTGATATTCAAAAAAAGTTTGAAGATTATGATAAACGAAAACTCTTAATGTCCGATAAGCGAAGAGCAGAAACAGAAAAAGAATTACAAGAATTAGATAAAAAAATAGTGGATTATCGTACACAAAAATTTGGAACAAGTGGAGAACTTTTTAACAAGCAAAATGAATTAATGAAACCCGTGCAAGATAAAATTTTCAAAGCCGTAAAAGACGTTGCTGATGAACAAGGATATGATTATGTGTTTGATAAAAGTAGTTCTACATTATTATTGTATGCCAATGTTAAACATGACCTTACAGATAAAGTTCTTACACGGTTAACACAAAAATAGTAAATCTCATTTTTTATACACGTCATTCCCGCATGTTTTTAGCGGGAATCTAATGAAAATATTTTATGTTCACCATCCGCGAAATTGCAACACTTTTTGAAGGAGAAATTATAGGAAACTCTGATATTACCATTACAAAGCCCGCAAAAATTGAAGAAGCGATAAATGGTTCTATTAGTTTTATTTCTAATCCTAAATACGAAAAGTATATTGAGCAAACATCTGCTACTGCTATCTTAGTTTCATTAACATTTAATGAAACACAATATGAAAAACTTCCCCCGGCAGTTATTAAAGTTGCAGACCCATATTCTGCATTTGTAATTCTTTTAGAGAAATTTTATCCATCAGTAGAGCAACTTCCACACAAAATTCATCCCACAGCAATTATTTCAAACACTGCAATGGTTGGAGAAAATTGTGCAATTGGTCCGTATGTTGTGATTGGCGAACGATGTATTATCGGGAAAAATGTAACAATATTTCCACACGTTGTGATTGGGAATGACGTGAAAATTGGAGAGGATACAATAATATATCAAAATGTTTCTATTAGAGAAGAATGTATTATTGGTTCCAGAGTGATTTTGCAGCCCGGAGTGGTTATTGGTGGAGATGGTTTTGGTTTTGCACCCAAAAAAGATGGAACATATCAAAAAATTCCCCAACGCGGTATTGTTGTCATTGAAGACGATGTAGAAATACAATCACACACATGTATTGATAGAGCAACATTGGGAGAAACGCGAATTCAGCAAGGAGCAAAGTTAGATAATTTTGTGCAGATTGCTCATAATGTTATTGTTGGAAAAAATACTGTCATTGCTGCCCACACTGCAGTTGCTGGAAGTGTAAAAATCGGAAACAATGTTCGCATCGGTGGAAATTCTTCTATTGCAGGACATCTTTCTATTGCTGATAATACAACTATTATGGGAAGTTCCGGAGTAACAAAATCTATTATAAAAGAAGGAGATACATATTTTGGACATCTTGTAAAAGAAGTGCATCGTGCAAAAAAAATCGAAGCAGTGATACGTCAATTACCAGAATTGCTTTCTAGTATTCAACAATTGCAATTTAAAATAGAGGAGTTGGAGAAGAAAAAATAATATTATTCTTTTGTCAGTTCTATAAACCATGTTTTTGAGTAATATTGTTTTAAATCTATATCATTTTTAGCATATTTTTTTCTTTCAGGAAGAATTTGTAAAGATAATTTAAGGTTTTCTTTTACTAAAGACTCATTATTTAATCCTGCGTAAGCACATGCAACATTATAGTGACCTAAATGAAGTTCTAAAGTGTTTTCTTCTTTAAACTCTTTATTTAAGTCAACTACTTTTTGAAGATATATAAGTGCTTCCGGAAAATTACCCATGGTTAATAACAGAATTCCTTTATTTCGGATGGCTGGTCTATAAGTAGATTCTTCATTTAATGCTTTATCAATCCATTTTTCTGCTTCATTATAATTTTTTGTTTCTAACAAAAAATAGCCAATATTACTTTTAACCCAATAACCAAGACTATTTTCAGGTATATCATTAGCAAGTATCTGATAATATTTTGTTGCTTCATTCATATTTCGTAATTTTATATGAGAGCACATCATTTTTGTAAAGAAATCTCCCATTATTGTTTGGCTTACTAAATTTTTTAAGATATTGGTATCAATTTTTTTAAAATATTCTAATGCTATAGAATAATTACCTTTTCTATAATAAACATCACCAAGGCAGTATAATGAATTAAGTTTTTCTGGATGGGGGGTTTTTTCACAGGCAATTTTAAAGCTTTCTATAGCATCATCAAATTTGTTCAATGATACATAACAACTGCCTAAGTTATGGTATGATTTATAATGGTTTGGATTACATTTTATAGACTTTTTATAATTTTTAATTGCTTCTTTATAATTACCATAACTGCTATTGGCATTAGCAGTATTATAATATTCTATATATTCATTATTAGATATTTCATTAAGACTTTCATTAAGCCATTCTTCGTACCAATCAAGAAAAGTTTTATTTATTACATGTAGGCCACCATCAGAACTTCTTAAATCAGTACAAACTTTACCTTTGAAATTTCCTGTAACAATCAATAAACTAAAAGTTCCACATCCCAGATGATTTAACATTAGAATACCATTATTATAATTTACCTGTTCACTGTACTCTTCATAAGGTTCGGAAGGGAATGGTTTATCAATATTTTCCATGGTGTACCACTCATTATTTTCATATGCTTCTTGTAAGGAAAGAAGTCCATAAGCAGGTCCCGCACCACCATTTCCTACTTTCATAAGAAAATTACGATAATCTTGAGGTAGTTCGACTTTATATTTTTTTTCGAACTGTACTATTTCTTTCTCAGAAATAGTCGGGTTAAGTTCATATAAATGCATTTCACTTCCAAAAGTATTAAAATCAATATCTTTTTTTTGTAAGTCTTTTAATTTCTTTTTAATGTTTGTAATTTGTTGTGTTATTTTATCCATTTTATTATATAATAAGTTATATGGTGAATGTTGAAATAAACTTCAAATAAAATAATAAAAATTCTAATGAAAAAATATTTTATTATGTATGGTTTAAAATGAAATCACGAAAATATAATCTTAAAAGAATAATTATCAGATTTTTATTTATTATTACTTTTTTATTTTTAAGTTTAATTTATATAGTAAAAAAGTATTCTAATCAATTTTGTTATAAAAATATTAATAATATTCCTTCCTCTTCTGTTGGACTAATTTTAGGTGCAGGAATTAACAATCAATCTCCATCAATATATTTACAAGATAGATTAGATAAGGCAATTGAATTATATACAAAAGATAAAGTTAAAACATTACTTATTTCTGGTGATGATGGAAATGACCGAGATGATGAAATTACAGCAATGAAAAATTATCTTCTCGCTCATAATATTCCCCAAGATAAAATTCTCATTGATACAGCAGGTTACAATACTTATAGTTCAATGTATAGAGCAAAAAATATTTTTGGTTTAGATACAATTACTATTATAACACAAAATTATCACTTAGACCGTTCTGTGTTTATTGCAAGAGTATTAGGACTTTATAGTTATGGTTATATTGCTGATACATCAGAATATCAAAACCAAACATATTTTATTATAAGAGAATACTTTGCCATTATTAAAGCATGTTGGGATGTAAGTAGAAAGAGAACAATACATTGAATGAACACATCTATAAAAATCCATCCCGCAACAAACTCACAACACTTTCAAACCATAGAACAATTAGCGTGGGAAATTTTACCTGAACACTATGCTCCATTTGTTCCTGATGTGCACACAAAATTTCTCGTAGAAAAATTTCAAACAGTCAAAGCACTTCAGCAGCAAATCCAAAATAATTTTGAATATTATCTTTTATCATATTCTGAAAATATTGTTGGATATGTAGGAATCCAAATAAAAAAAAATAGTATCTTGTTAAGCAAACTCTATATTCTTAAATCACACAGAAAAAAAGGAATAGGAGATGTTGCAATGGAATTTGTTATTCAGCGAGCACGAAAAGAAAAAATAAAAGAAATTGAATTAATCGTAAATAGAAAAAATTATAACACAATAGAATTTTACAAAAAAAGAGGATATATCATTACCGAAGAACAAATAAACACATTTGAAAACGGACACACTGTTGAAGATTATAAAATGATAAAAACTATATGACACAAATTTTCCTTTCAATTATTTTAGGAATTATCGCTGGCAGCGTTAGTGGAATTTTTGGAATTGGTGGTGGAATCATCATCGTTCCCGCATTAGTACTCTTATTCGGATTTACACAACAACAAGCCCAAGGCACAACCATGGCACTTCTTATTCCACCAATTGGAATATTGGCTGCGTACGTTTATTACAAAAATGGTTTGGTTGATATTAAGGTAGCAACTTTTGTTTGTCTTGGTTTTATTCTTGGAAGTTATCTTGGTTCTAAAGTTGCAGTGAACGTACCGAATGAAATTTTACAAAAAATGTTTGGCACTTTACTCATTGCTGTTGGAATATACATGATTATTAAAAAATAAATTGCCTATGAATTCAAAAAATACACCATTCAAAATTTTTTCTCTCGTTAAACAATCCTTCCAAAGCGAACATCAGGATTTCACACAAGGAAGCATTTCCAAAGCAGTATTTCTTTTAGCAATTCCCATGATTTTGGAATTGAGTTTAGAAAGTGTTTTTGCTGTTGTAGATATATTCTTTGTCAGCAAATTGGGAGAAAATGCCATTGCAACAGTTGGTTTAACAGAATCAGTCATCACCATAATTTACTCAATCGCTATTGGATTAAGTACAGCAGCAACCGCAATAGTTGCACGAAGAATTGGCGAAAAAAATCCTGAAGCAGCAGCCCACGCCGGAGCACAATCACTTATCGTTGCATTTATTGCAACAGTAATTTTAAGTGCTGTTGGAGTAATTTTTGCCGGAGATATTCTTTCACTCATGGGAGCAAGTCCCGAAGTAATACGAGAGGGAACAATCTTTACTCAAATCATGTTGGGAAGCAGTGCAGCAATTATGTTATTATTTCTGATTAACGGAATTTTTCGCGGTGCTGGAGATGCTGCAATGGCAATGAGAAGTTTGTGGCTCGCAAGTATTATCAATATTATTTTGTGTCCAATATTTATTCATTTTTTTGGATTAAAAGGTGCAGCAATCGCAACAGTGATTGGAAGAAGTTCAGGAGTATTGTATCAATGCTATCATCTTTTTAAAGGAAGCGGAACATTACAATTTCAACGCAAACATTTTAGTTTTGATAAAGAACTTATCCAATCAATTATAAAAATTGCCTTTCCCGCAACAATGCAATTTATTATTGCCAGTGGAAGTTGGATTGTGATGGCACGTCTTGTTGCAGAAACCGGTGGAACAGTTGCTTCCGCCGGATATCAAATTGCTATTCGCAATGTTGTTTTTTTTATTTTACCTGCGTGGGGATTGAGTAATGCTGCTGCAACATTGGTGGGACAAAATCTTGGAGCAAAACAAATAGAACGAGCCGAACAAAGTGTTTTACTCACCGCAAAATACAACGCTATCTTTATGAGTTTTGTAACACTTCTTTTTGTATTCTTTGCTGATTCTATCATTCGCATTTTTACGCAAGAAGAAGCCATTGTTGCGTACGGAGCAAAAGCATTACAAATTATTGGATACGGATATATTTTTTACGGAATCGGAATGGTGATGACCCAAGCACTGAATGGTGCTGGTGATACAACAACTCCAACAGTGATTAATGGAATTTGCTTTTGGTTATTTCAAATTCCCTTTGCATACTTCTTGGCAAAAGGTTTGGATTTAAAATCTATGGGTGCATTTATTGCGATACCAGTTGCAGAAACATTTATTGCTATTCTCGCTTTTTATTATTTTAAAAAAGGAAAATGGAAAGAAGTGAAGGTATAAAATGTCATCATTAAAAGAACTCCATAAATTTTCTTCTGAACTTCCGATGGAAGAAAATACCATGCCGTTACTTTTTGTTGGCCATGGTTCGCCAATGAATGCCATTGAGGATAACGAATTTTCTCAACGATGGGAAAAAATGGGAAAAGAAATTTTTCAACCAAAAGCAGTATTGTGTATCAGTGCACATTGGCTTACCAAAGGAACTCACGTAACTGCAATGGAAAATCCGCAAACTATTCATGACTTTAGTGGTTTTCCACAAAAATTATTTGATGTACAATATCCCGCACCAGGAAATCCTGAGTTGGCAAATGATGTGAAAGAAATAGTCAAGTCAACAAACGTTGGTCTCAATCATGATTGGGGATTAGACCATGGAACGTGGAGTGTGGTGAAGCGAATGTATCCCGAAGCAAAAATTCCGGTGTTGCAAATAAGTATTGATTATGCAAAACCAGCACAATATCATTTTGATTTGGCAAAAGAACTTTCTGTGCTTCGCAAAAAAGGTGTGTTGATTATTGGCAGCGGAAATATGGTTCACAATTTGCGTATGATTGCATGGGATAAAATGAATGAGACAAATTATGGTTTTGATTGGGCTATTGAAATGAATAATAAGTTTAAAAATTACATTTCCGAAAGAAACTATCAATCGCTTATCCAATATGAAACATTAGGTACTGCGGCAAAACTTGCCATCCCAACTCCAGACCATTATTATCCAATGATATATATTCTCGGTTTAATAGAAAAAACTGATGAGATTTCTTTTTTTAATGATAAGGCAGTTGCGGGTTCACTCACTATGACTTCTTTTAAGGCAGAGTAAGTGAATGGAACTTTCAACAATAATTGAAAAATCTTACAAAATATTTGAAGATTATACTATTGGAGAAACATTAGAAATTTGTACTAATTGTTGTGTAACAAAAGAAGAAGAAAAAATATTAGTGCGAACGCCGTTACGAAAGATTACCAAAGAGATAATGAATTTCTATTATAATTCTGCACAAACATATTCTCAGCGAGAATTATATGAGATGAAATATTTTTTGCCAAGAGTTTTAGAATTGTTAGCAAATTTTGAAGTTCCAACGCATTCTATTGAAATATCATTAACAAGATTAATGTTGGATAAAAAAGAATGGTGGTTGCAAAAAGAAAAAGAATTATTACATGAATTTGCGATAGCGTATTTTCAAAAATGTCTTGAACAATATCCATTACCCGAACGAATAAGTATTGATAAAATTATTATTATGTTTGGTATTGCTCATTTTGAAATAGAAAAAATTTTAGAATGTTGGAAAAATGCAGAAGAAGTAACAGCATTTTTACATCTTAAAGATTTTTTGTGGAATAAAATAGAATATGATGATTTTCAAAAACCAATAAAATTAAAAAACTCTTTTTCAGAACCATATCTTGATGTTATAATTGTAAATTGGTTGAGGAACAAAAATGTAAAAAAAACATTTTTGCAATCTATAGAAAAAATAATTTTTCACAATCCATGTTCTAAAGAAGATATGGATGAACTCAATCTGTTATATGAGACATTGACACAATAAATTTTTCATGTTTAAAAAAATCTTCAAAATAATTGGTTTCACTCTTCTTGCACTCATCGTTTTTGTAGGACTTTATTTTCTTTTCGCTTATACACTTCCCAAAATAACTGTAGAAAAAGAACCAAACACGAAAAACGAAATCACCATTTACATTCTCACCAATGGAGTTCACACAGATATCGTTGTACCACTTCGTAATGAACAAATAGATTGGACACAAGATTTTCCATTTGAAAATACCATCGCAAAAGATACCACCGCAACATTTCTCGCAATGGGTTGGGGAGATAAGGGCTTTTATTTGGAAACACCAACATGGGGAGATTTAACATTTCGTGTTGCATATAAAGCAGCATTTGGTTTAAGTACCGCAGCAATCCACGCAACATTTTATAAAACACTGGAAGAATCTGAAACCTGTAAAAAAATAGAAATCAGTAAATCACAATACCACAGACTTATTAGTTATATCAAAAAAAGTTTAATTACTGATAGCAACGGAAAAACTATCAATATTAAAACCAACGCCAACTACGGAAACAATGATGCTTTTTACGAAGCAACCGGAAGTTATCATCTATTTCACACCTGCAATACATGGACAAATAATGCTCTAAAAAGTTGCGGACAAAAATCATGCTTGTGGACTCCTTTTGATACAGGAATTTTTTATCAATACAATAAACAATAATTTAGAATTTTCGTCATGCCCGAATGTTGTTATCGGGCATCTAAAAAATGGATTCCCGCTTTCGCGGGAATGGCACTGTAGATGACAGTATGAACAACATTACTTTTTTCACAACACAATCACATTTTCGGAGATGGTTAGAAAAAAATCATACCACAGAAAAAGAATTATGGATTGGTTTTTACAAAAAAGATTCTAACAAAAAAGGAATAACGTACAAAGAAGCAGTAGATGAAGCATTGTGTTTTGGTTGGATAGATGGAATTCGTAAAAAAGTTAATGAAGAAAGTTACACCAATCGCTTTACACCACGAAAACCAAAAAGTAATTGGAGTGTAGTAAATAGTAAACGAGTGCAAGAACTCACTCAACTGGGTGTTATGCACGAATCCGGATTAGCAGCATTTTCTCGTAAAGAGAGTACACGAACTCAATTGTATTCTTTTGAACAAAAAAACGTACAATTACCATCAATGTATGAAAAGAAAATAAAATCCAATAAAAAAGCATGGCAGTATTTTCAAACACAAGCACCATGGTATAAAAAATCTGCAACATGGTGGGTTATTAGTGCAAAACAAGAAATAACAAAGTTAAAAAGATTAGAAAGTTTAATTGAATGTTCAGAAAATGGAAAAACAATTCCACCACTCACACGAAAAAATAAATAGAAGACATGAAGAGTACTATTGAATATCAAGATTTCGAGAAAATTCAAATTTGTACAGGAACAATTGTAGAAATTTATCCAAATCCAAAAGCGAAAAAACCGGCTTTTGTCCTGAAAATTGATTTTGGCGAAAAAATAGGAATTAAAACATCTTCTGCACAAATTACGGATTACTATAGTGAGAAAGAACTTGTTGGAAAACAAATTATGGCAGTTTGTAATTTTCCACCAAAAAATATCGCTGGAATTATTTCTGAAGTGTTAGTGTTAGGAGCAGTTGAAGAAGATGGAAAAGTAGTATTATTCCATCCATCACAAAAAATAAAAAATGGGCTTATTATCGCGTGAAAAAAACTCAATCTATAGATACCTATATCTCCGATTTTCCCAAGGAAACCCAAAAACTTTTACAGCAAATTCGTGCACTCATCAAAAAAACTGCACCAAAATCTGAAGAAGCGATGAAATATGGAATTCCCACATTTGTTTTAGGGAAAAATTTAGTTCACTTTGCAGGATATAAAAATCATATCGGATTTTATCCCGCTCCATCAGGAATTGCAGCATTCAAAAAAGAATTATCTCTTTATAAAGGAGCAAAAGGTTCAGTGCAATTTCCTTTAGATAAACCACTTCCGCTAAATTTAATAAAAAAAATAGTGCAGTTTAGAGTAAAAGAAAATCTTGAAAAAGCAGATTTTCTTTCTTTACTTGTTGCTCCGGCAAGACGTGCATTAGAAAGTAAAAAAATAACAACAGTGCAAAAACTTTCCCAATGGAGTGAACAAGAAATTTTACAACTTCATGGAATGGGACCAAGTTCAATCCCAAAACTTAAAGCTTTTTTAAAAAAAGCAAAACTCTCTTTTAAAAATGAAAATGAATGAACTTCATTTAGCCATTCAAGAAAAAAATATTGAAAAAGTAAAAACTCTTTTGCAAAAAGGTCTTTCAATCAATCAATTTGATGAAATAGGAAAAACCCCATTTCATTATGCTGTTGAAAATGAAGATTTTGAAATGATAAAACTTCTTCTTTCTTTTGGAGCAGATATTAATGCTTATGATAAAAAAACGATAAGTAATACACCATTGAATGAAGTTGCACAAACCTGTTCTTATGCGATGGCAAAATTTCTTATGGAAAATGGTGCAGACCCAACTATTCGTGGATGGATGCAACTCAATGCAATTGATAAAGTAAAAAATCGAAAAAGAGGAGACGGTCCAAAAATTTATGAATTATTTTTAAAGATAATTAAATAATTTATTTTTTCTATAACTAATCTTTCGCTTTTTTTTTCTGCTCATTCATCTGTAAAATCCGCTTGTTCATCCATACTTGTATTAGGTAAAATCACTATGGCATCTATTTTGCCTTGTATTGCTAAACCGTGATATAGCACCAACTCTCCGCAACTATATTTATTGTTCACCTCAAATCTATGTTTTATGAAAAAACAGACGGGTATTTTATTGGGCGCCTCACTGCTAGTTTCCACGCTTATTTTTTCTGCCTGTAATAAGGATGGACCAACTGATACAGGTATCCCTGCAGGGCAAAATAAATTGTCAGTGTACCTTGCTGATGATCCCGGCGATTATCAACAGGTGCTGATCGATATTCAGAACATTGCTGTAAAAATAGATACCTGTATGAGTAACGGAGATGACGATAATGATCATCATCCCGGTTGCGATGATCATCATGATTCGCTTTCTTCTCATTGCGAAATCTGGGATA
>CALETH010000027.1 GCA_937920105.1 uncultured Bacteroidota bacterium | reverse complement strand
ACCAGTAGATGATACAACATCTATAAATTTATATCTATAGTTTTTATCTTCCGCTTCTCCATTATCTCCAATTGAAACAAATGTTTTAGCATCTATATTTTTCATGACTCTTTCAGTATAAAAATTAAAAACTGTAGATTTATCTTTGCCCCAAAATTTATTTAATACTATAAAACTTTCACCAATAATTCCTTTTACCACTCTTCTACCATTGGCATTGTAAAGATAATTTTTATCCTTTGCGTAAGAGTTTACTCTATCTTCAAAAAGAAATTCAAATGTTGAAGCATCTATCACTTTCCAATTTTTACGGTAACAATAAACATTATTTTTATCTTTTGCCCATTTATCATTAATAATTGTAAAGGTCGTTATGTCCGAATTTTGAAGTGCAACTAACTGTTCAGCATAGCCACAATATTTTCCAATCCTAATTCCTGATTGAGTTGAATACACTAAATTTTTATCTTTAGCAAAAAAATCTTTAAACAATCCTATAGAAATTGATTCTATAATTTCAAAAGTGTTTACATCAGCACTACTTTCATGCCCATTATACCAAATTTTATTTTTATCTTTGGCAAAATTTTTTATTAATGGTTGAAAAGTTTCTTTATCTGCATCAATTTTTCTTGTTATATGAAAAACCGTATTTTTATCTTTAGCATAATATTCATTCAACACATTAAAAGAATTTGCATCAGCATTGGGTATACTACAAAAATAAAATTTTTCTTTATCAATATTTTGTAAATCACCAAAATCTTGAAATGCATAAAATGGATAATCATAATGTACTCTTCTTTGAAAACGAAAAAAGAAACGATTACCATCACTATAAATATTATGAGAAACATGTTTTAATTTATGATAGTATTCATCTGTCCAATTCCACCAAGCATCACTAGTAGGTTTTCTTTTTTGTAATTCAATTTTGAATTTTTCAGAGAAAGGAGAAAAATGATTACTAAATTCTATAAAGTGCCAATTAAAATAATATAAACGATTTTTGTCCGCGAAATATGGTTCATTAGGAAAAAACTCTAAACTTTCTATATCTACATCTTTCCATATCTGCAATCCTTCTCTTGAATAACTTAAAGCATATAATTGATTTTTATCATATGAAAAATACAGTATGTTCGGAATTTCTTGTTCCACAACTTTAAATGTTTTTACATCAGACCCGGGAATTGGTTTATTATTACAATACACCAATTGTTCATCTATTGAATAGTTTTCACTTATCTTTTTCATTTCACACTACACACTCTTCACGAAGACGTTCAACAACTTCGCTTACTTTATTTATGGCATAATGAATTTCTTCTTCTGTTGTAAATCTTCCAATACCAAAACGCAATGTTGATTGTGCTAATTCTTTTTTCACACCAATTGCTTGCAATACATGCGAGATTGTTTCCACAGTTTGTGTTGATGATGTACATGCAGAAAATGATGAAATAGCAATTTCTTTTTTTAATGATTGCAAAAGCAGATTCGGAGCAATTCCTGCAAAACTGATATTGAGATTATTTGGCAATCGTAATTTCGGATGTCCATTAAGAAACGTATCCGATAATTTCAATAAAGAGTTTTCCAATTCATTTCGTAATGTTTGAATGCGTTGCATTTCCGTTTGCATTTCACTTGTTGCGATTTCGATGGCTTTTCCAAAACCAACTATTGCGGGAACGTTCAGTGTTCCAGAACGCATTCCCTGTTCGTGTCCGCCACCATCTATTTGAGCAATCATATTAATTTTGGGATTTTTCTTTCTCACATACAAAGCACCAATTCCTTTTGGTCCATACATTTTATGTGCCGTGAATGACATGAGATGAATATTCATTTCTTGCACATCCACCGAAATTTTTCCTACACATTGCGTTGCATCAGTATGAAAAATAATTTCTCGCTCACTACAAATTTTTCCGATTTCTTTGATTGGTGCAATTGTTCCAATTTCATTATTCGCAAACATAACAGAAACCAACATCGTTTTTTCCGTAATTGCATTTTTTAGAACATCTGGATTTACCATTCCATATTTATCTACCGGAAGATACGTTACAGAAAATCCCTGCGTTTCCAATTTCTTACACACATCTAAAATAGATTTGTGTTCAGTTGCAACGGTGATAATGTGATTTTTTTTTGATGATGTTTCTGCAATTCCTTTTAATGCGAGATTGTTGGATTCCGTTGCTCCACTAGTAAAAATAATTTCTTTGGGTTCTGCATTAATGGATTGTGCAATTTTTTTTCTCGTAAATTCTACTGCTTCTTCCGCGTACCATCCAAATTGGTGTTGACGGCTTGCGGCGTTTCCGTAATGTTCCGTAAAAAATGGCACCATTACTTCTACCACTCGCGGGTCAACTTGTGTTGTTGAATGATTATCTAAATAAATTGGTAGTTTCATTCATCACACCATTTCTGAAACTTTCATTGTTTGAAATGTGCGTTCTAAATTTGTTTGAATTTTCCCCAAAGGATTTTTGATGTTGCAATTTTCACTAATACAACAACTTTCCGGACCTTCAGAAAAACATTCTACAATTCCGGGAAATTTTCCTTCTATTGCTGTAATAATATGTGAAACAGTAATTTCTTCCGCATTTTTTGCGAGTGAATATCCACCATTCATTCCTTGATGAGAAATAATAATTTTTTCTTTTGTAAGTTTTTGCAAAACTTTCGCTAAAAGTTCATACGAAATTTTATATTTATCAGAAATTTCTTTTGCTGTACAGATATGATTTGCAGAATCTACTGCCATGTGCCGCACAGCGATAAGTCCGTATTCAATTTTTTTGGAAAGTTTGAGCATAATACCAGACTAAAAGAGTCTTACTTAATTTCAAAAAAATTACACTGTTTTTTCAGTGTAATTTGTACCTACAATATACAAAATTTTGTGTGGGAATGAAAGTTTTCTACTCCACTCCTAAAAGATACAACACTGCCATTCGTACTGCAACACCATTCGTTACCTGTTCTAAAATGAGTGAGTGCGAACCATCAGCAACATCAGCGGAAAGTTCAACATCACGATTGATTGGTCCTGGATGAAGAATAGTAATTGGTGTGTGTGCTTTTTCCAACCGCTCTTTGGTTACTCCAAAAAATGTGTGATACTCCCGAACGGATGGAAAAAATCCACCGCTTTGTCTTTCTAATTGAATTCGCAAAACATTGAGCACATCAACATTTGGTATGACATCATCTATATGATGAAAAATTTCTATGCCGAGTTTTTCTAATTCTCGCGGAATAAGTGTTGCAGGTCCGCACACAGAAACTTTCGCTCCCATTGTTTGCAATCCAAAAATATTTGAGCGGGCAACACGACTGTGTAAAATATCTCCCACAATACACACTCGCAAATTTTTTAATGATGGAAATTTTTCTTGCAACGTGTAGATATCCAACAATGCTTGCGTTGGATGTTCGTGACATCCATCTCCTGCGTTGATAATATTTGCTTGAATTATTTTGGTGAGAAATTGCGGAGTTCCTGCTGCACTGTGGCGAATAACAACAGTATCAATTTTCATCGCTTCGATATTGCGTGCCGTATCCTTTAATGTTTCACCTTTCCCTACACTTGAGCCAGTTACGGAAAAATTTACTACATCTGCTGAAAGACGGCGTTCTGCTAACTCAAAAGAAATTCTTGTGCGTGTAGAGTTTTCAAAAAATAAATTTGCAATAGTTTTTCCTTGCAGTGTTGGAACTTTTTTTATTGGACGGTTAAGAATTTCTTTAAAAGATTTTGCTGTTTCCAAAATGAGTTGAATATCTTCCTTCGGCATTCCTTGCAATCCCAGAAGATGACGTGAAGAGAGTTTTGTGGCATTCATAGTTTTTCTCCTTCTTTCAAAAGAACAGCATCTTCACCATCAACTTCTTTCATCAACACTTGCACTTCTTGTGCTAACGATGTAGGGATATTTTTTCCCACAAAATCTGCTTTGATAGGAAGTTGACGATGTCCTCTATCAATGAACACAGCTAGTTGAATTGTTGCGGGACGTCCAATATCCATGAGTGCGTTCAGTGCAGAGCGAACGGTTCTTCCAGTAAATAAAACATCATCAACAAGAATAATATTTTTATCAGTGATATTATAAAGAATATCAGTTGTTTTTAATTGTGGTTGAGAAAGTTTTCCGCGAAGGTCATCACGATATAAAGTAATATCCAACGTTCCAATTGGCATAGTGATTTTTTCTATTTCAGAAATTTGCTGTGCAATTCTTCTGGCAAGAAAATCTCCGCGTGTGCGAATACCAACAATACCGAGTGTTTCTGCTCCATGATGGTATTCCAAAATTTCATGAGCAAGTCGTTTGATGGTTCGTGAAAATGTTTTGGTATCTATGATTTGTGTGGACATGGGTTTATTGAAAAATAGATTTAAGATTACAAAAGTTTTAAAAACTTTTGTAATCAAAACTGTGTAGACTTGACAAGTCTTGATAAATAAAAAAACCTCCGATTTTTTCGAAAAAGAAAAAAGGAGGTTTATAAAATTTTGGATTCTCTTTTTTCCTTTTCTATCTCTCGGATAGAGTTAAAGGAGATAAATGAAATATTTTTTTAATTAAATTTTTTCTTCAATATCTAATTCCATTCGTAACATAACACTGCTTAAGGTTTTTCCTTGGGCATCGTTTTTTAGGGATTTTGTTCCACCACCACCGAGTGAATTATGAAGCAAAAAATTTAACGCTCCAATATTGGGAAGTTCAAAACGTTCTACTTCTCCCAAACATATTCCGGAAAAATGTTGTTGAACTTTTTTTGTGGTGAGATATTTTTCTAACAGCGGATAATATTCCGGTTTGCGAGCGATAACACCAACATTTCCTGTATCCCCTTTATCTCCGGAGCGTGCATGAGCAATTTGTATGAGTTGGATTTTCATAGGTTTTTCACAATTTAGTTGTATTATATGATAGAAATTGAATCAATAATATCTTGTATTGTTTTTTTCAATTCTTCATTATTATCTTTTTGAGATTTTCCTACAATATGAAGAGATACACCATTAGAAAACTGAATTTCTCTAGAATCTATTATTTCAAATCCTCCATATTCTTCCTTTAATATATATTGAATGCTCTTACCTTTCTCTTTATTAACACGAAACGTTGTTGAATCACTTGTTTTGATATCTTCCTGACGAATTTCTTCTATTAATGAAATTAATGGACTTGTCTGATTAGTAACATACTCTGCTATTGCAATACGCATTCGTTCAGTGGAGTCTATAAATAGATATACTTTTTGGGGGATTAATTCTTTCGGAACATCTACAAAAAATTCATATATGTAATAACGCTTATATTGGCTCGGTATAATCGATGAATTCTCATTCCATGAAACACTATTAAGAATATGTTCAAATTTTTCTTGGGCTTTTTTGTAATCTGTACTGATACGATATGAAAATTGCATAGTATTATCTAAACCTACACCAAAAAAAAAATAATATTTTTCACCATTTTCGTGCATACGATAACAAATTGCCCGAGCAGAGCCATTGCCCAATTTTGTATTAAACTCATTTTCAATAACAATCTCATTATTACTAAAAGATTTAAGAGCTTCCATTTTTATTTTAAATTCTTCTATCATTTGTTCATCACTATTTTCTTCTACTTTTTCCTGAAATATTCTCAATTCTTCCTTATCATGTTCTGCTTGAAAATTGTAGTTTGTTTCATCTTTCCATCCCAATGGAATATTAAAATGAAAATTTTGTGATTGGATACTTATCATGAAAATTATACCTATAAATTTCATTACCATAAAGAAAAGGTAACAGTTATGTTTGTTTGATAACCACGAATAGTTTCAAAATATTTTATTGGAAAAAGATAAGAAAAATTTCCACCAATATTAATATTTTCTGTATAATAAAACCATAAACCTACATCAGGAGAAAATGTTGCTACATGCGACATTGTATTGTGTGAAATTCCACTGATTTCAAATCCAAAATATGGAATTAAAAAATTTCTCTGTGCATTTTTTTCAAATGAAACATTAAAACCAATACCATATAAAAAAAGTTCTTTAATATTTTCTTTATCTGAAAAAAGAATTGCAAATTTAGTATAAACATTACCATGACTTGGTCCCGGGTATTCATTCACAGCAATCCAAGAACTTAACAAATAATTTATTGCAACACCTTTAAACGCACCCAAATTTTTATCAGTGGGAAAATATATGGTATAGGATAAACCTGGTATGAGAGTTGAATTCCATTCATTGGTAATATCAAATGTAGTCTCCAATGTATCAATATTATCTTTATATTTACCAACAATTTTAAAACGATGTTTCCCAACATCTTCTTTTGATGGAGTCCAGTAGAATATTAATTTATCTGAATCAAATGTAGCGTTTTGAGGTAATTGTAATGTTTCAAATTTGAAAGAGGTCTTTATTGAATCGTATAATGAATGGTAATATTCGGTTAAATAAAAACGCCTCTCTATTATATCATTATATGAATATTTGAATTGCTTTGCATAACCTTGAAAAATTTTACTTTTATTATTTGCAAAAACATTATTAACAATACATACAATAATAATTATTTGTAATAACTTTATCATTATTTGGTTTCTTCTTTTTTAAAACTAGTTTGCAATTCTTTTTTTTTCTTCAACTTATTTATTTATACAACTCCATCACTTTCTTTTGATACTCTTCTTGTGCTTTTTGTATTTTCTTTTGTTTTGCATCTTCAGTATCAGAACTATTCATAATTTTTTCCATTTGCTTTTGAAGTTCTTCAGCAAGTTTCATTGCTTTTTGAGATTTTTCATCGGTAGGCATGTCATACTTAGCATTTGTTGCTGCTTCATCTTTTTCTTGTGCACTTACTTCTTTGGAAAGAATGCGATGTTTTTCTTGAAGCCCTGAATCATTTTTATGATATTTCATTGCTTCTTTTACCACTTTCAATGCTTCTTTATCTTTCCCTAATTCATGATAACACACGGCAAGAACATCTGCTGCCTTTAAATAATCATCAGATTCCGGAGGGAGTCCCAATGCATTCTTTAAATGTGGTACGGCTTTTTCATATTCTCCTTGAAATTTATAGAGCCATCCTAACATTATTGATGCTCTTCCATGAGAATTTTTTGAGAGCGATAATGCTTTTTTAAAACTTGCTTCGGATTGTTGGGCAATTTCTTCTTCTTCTTCACTTAATCCATTTTCTTCTCGCAAAGATTGTTCTATAGAATTCATTAATGCTAATCCCAAATTATAATGAGCATTAGCATCTTTTGGGTCTTCTGCAACTTCTTTTCTTGCTTGTTGAATTTTTGCGGATTCGTTGTTCATAGTTTTTCCTTCCATAAGTGAATGGGAAATATTGATTACTAAACAAAGTATAATTGTTAACATTGTTACTCCTCTATAATAAATGAATGTTTGTAATTGTATAATATTAAAAAAAAGTGTGAGAAGAAAATTAAAAAACGACAGATAATGTAACTACCTGTCGTTTTTATATTTATTGTTGCATAATTTATTTTAATTACCAAACTCCAAGAACAGCACCGTCTATATAAACAGCATATGCACCTATGAAAGCCCAATAAACAATGGCAGGAATCATGCCACCTTCAAAGTATTTCAACTCTTTTTGTGTTAATGGGGTTACTCCAATTACATTTACCTCTAATGCGTTTTTCATAATTTTACTCCTTATAATTATTTATAGTAAATAATTACTCGTCTTGTGTTTGTGTTATAGACAAACTGGGCATACAGTGTTATTCCCTCATGACTTTTGCCAATCCTTAATTATTCTACATTATAGTAATGGTAATTACCGTGGCTGTAAAATTTGCCATTTTGGTTACCAGCCAAATAGTTTACTTTTTCTAAAACAAAAAATATTACTTACAATATATCTTGAAAAAAAGCGAGTGTTATGATGAAAAATACAAAAGAGAAATGAGTGTGAGGAAAAACAAAAATAGGTGTTATTGTTGTTAAATATCAATAAAAAGTTTTATCAATACTTATTATAACGTACTACTATTATAAGACCACAATTTTGCGTAGTAACTTTCGTTATTATTGAGGAGAGTTTGATGATTACCTTCTTCTACTAATTTTCCATTGTGAAGAACCAAAATAGTATCACAATTTTTTATGGTAGAAAGCCGGTGAGCGATGATAATGATGGTTTTTCCTTGTTGCTTAAACCAGTTAAGTGTGGTTTGCACTTTTTGTTCACTAGCAGGGTCAAGGTGAGAAGTGGCTTCATCTAAAATGAGAATTTCAGGATTACGATATAAGGCACGAGCAATGGCAATTCTTTGTCTTTGTCCGCCGGATAAATTTACGCCTTGTTCACTTAAGTATGTGTTGTAGGTGTTGGGTAATTTTTCTACAAAATCATTAATTCCTAACATTTGGGAAAGTTGTAAAATTTTATAGGCATCGGGTTCTAATTCTCCGAGAGCAATGTTTTCAATAATACTTCCTGCAAATAAATCTATATGTTGTGGAACAATGCCAACATACTCTCTCAAACTTTTATTACTCATATTATTAATATCAATTCCACCAATAGAAATATTTCCTTCTTTTAGTGGATATAAATTTTGTAACAACGAAAGCAAGGTGGATTTTCCGCTTCCACTTTCACCCACAACTGCTGTGGTATTTCCTTTTTTGATTGTTAAATTCAATCCCTCAAAAACTGTTACTCTTGTTCCATATCGAAAATGAACATTATTAAATTGTATATCTCCAATTAATTCTGGAGTGAGTTTTATCTTATTGAGATTATCACTTTCAATTTCCAAATCGATAATTTCAAATAAACGGTCTGACGCAATAAGTGCATCTTGCACACTTTTATTTGCTCCAATTAACGATGATGCGGGACCAGTGAAATATCCAATAAGTGCATAAAATGAGAGAAGTTCTCCCGGAGTGAGTTGACGTTCAATCACAAAATAACTTCCTGCCCAAAGAAGTATGATAGTAAAAAGTTTTGTTACAAATTCAGAACCAGAGCCAATGTAAATACTATAAATAGTACTGGTATAAATAGAACGTAATAGTGTGATAAATTTATTTTCTGTTTTATTATTCGAATATTCTTCCAAACCAAAACGTTTGATGGTGCCAACAGCATTCAGACTTTCTACTAATTGAGTTTCTAAATCTGCACTGTTTTCCATTAACTTTCGCTGCCAACGTTTATTCACTTTATTGCTTATATAATAGATAAGAAGATAAAACGGAATAATACACAATATTATTGCTGCTAATTTCCAATAATAAAAAAACATTAGTACAATAGAAAAACCTACTATTAAAATATTAACGATAATATTGAGTGCTGTTTCATTAATAAACATTCGAATTTTTACAGCATCATTCACACGGCTGATAATTTCCCCCACTCGCATTGTATCAAAAAAACGCTGTGGTAAATTGAGTAGATGTTTGTAATATCCCAAAATTAATCGTGCATCAATTTGCTGTCCTGTTTTGAGTGCAAATAAACTTTTTATTCCTCCTAAAATTAATTGGAAGATGAGCAACACTATCATTATCACACTTAATAGATTGAGTAATCTCAAGTTTCCTTCTACCAAAACAAAATCTATTATTTTTTGCACATATACTGAAGTTGATAAACCTAATATAGTGTACACTAATGCACCAATGAGGGCTTGTATCATTACACTGCGATGTGGTTTTACTAATTGCAAAAAACGTTTTGTGTTGCTGGTTGTTTTATCACCTGTAGTGAATTTTTCGTCAGGCAGCATAAGCACTAAAACACCTGTCCACAATTTTTGAAATTCTTCGTTAGAATATTCATGAAACTTTCCATCACCCGGGTCCATCACTGTTACGGTTTTGCTTTCTACTTTGTAAATGACAACGTAGTGAAGAAGTTTATTTTCAATGTTGATGTGGGCAATGGCGGGAAGTGGAATTTTGGAAAGACTTTCAAATGTGCCTTTCACTCCCTTTACTTGAAATCCCAAAAGTTCTGCGGCTTCTACCAAACCCAAAACGTTTGTTCCTCTTTTATCGGTGCCAGCGTATTGGCGTATTTGGCTAACGGGAATTTTTAATTTATAAAATGCAGCGATGGATGCTAAACATGCTGCTCCGCAATCAGTAATATCTCGTTGTTGTATTTGTACTCTTTTTAGATTCATTGTTCAAAAATTATTATCTATACTATCCAGAAAAATGGATTCCCGCTAAACTTGTCCTCAAATGTTTTTATTGAGGAAGCATGCGAGAATGACAAGTTTTGTGTTTTACGTAACTTCATTCAGTAATTTTTTGTGGTGCGATTGGATTTACCCAATCATCAATTTTATCAAATAATAATTGCCAGAGTGTTCGGTTTGTTACCACAAATCGTGATTGTAATGTCATTCCTTTTTTGAGATTTCCGGTAAAACCATTTTTTAAGTGTAATTGTTTTTTATCAACGGAGCAGCGAACTTTAAACATTGGCTTGTTTTCAATAATGATGTAATCATTATCGATAGAAAAAATTCTTCCTGTAACAATTCCAAAATAATTATAATCAAAGGCATCTATCTGAAATAACGCAGTTTGATTGAGTTTCAATAATCCAACATCTCGTGTATTCACATAACATTCTGCTATCAGTTCTGCTTGCGGAGAAATAATTGCCAACACTTCCCCTGCTTGTACTAAACTTCCTTGATAATATTTATTAAAATTTTGCAACACTCCATCTATTGGTGCTTTGATGGAATAAAAATTATCGTCTTCTTGGAGTTGTTGGTTTGCACTTTCATATTGATTTTTTTCTAATTGATATTGTGCAAGTTCTTGCTGCCATTTTGCTATTTGTTGTTCTTTGCTTGCTTGGATATTTGCAGAAAGTCGTTCGTATTCTATTTTTCTATCAAAAACATCTTTGGGTGCAACCATTTTATTTTTTGATAATGCTTCATCTATACGCATATCATTTTGTATTTTCTTCGCTTGTGCATTTAGTTCCGATAATTGGAGCATGAAATAACTGTATTGTTGTTTATAAACGGGACTTTGCAATTTTTTTATTGTGGAATTATTGAATTCTGATTGTTTTGTAAGATAGAGTAAATCATTGATGTATTGAGTGCGGCGGGCAATTTCAAAATCATTCATTGCTTTTTTGATGCCGATATTTTCTTTGCGTAGTTGGATTATTTTTTCTCCACGTTTTACACTCTCACCTTCTTTAAAAAAGATGCTATCAATAACGGTGGAGATGGAAGATTTGAGTTCCGTTTTTTCATCAACGGGACGAAGTATGCCTGCGGATTTTACAGAAATATCTATAGTGATAAATGGAAGTGCAATGACGGCAATAATAATGATGAGTAATACTGACCAGTATATAACAAAACTTTTTTTTTGTAATTCGCTAAGGTAGGATATTGTTGATTCGGTAGAAAATGACTGCATTAAGTAGTTAAGTAAATATGTAGTGAAGTAGATGAGTATAATAAAGCGAACACAAGATAAGAAATTTTATGGATATAAATCTGTTGTATTGTTGGAGTTGTGATAACACTCACATCTTTTTAGATTAATTAAATAACCGACGGTATTATACCGCCGGTTATGTTTAAATCTTACTGATAAAAACATTTTTTTAACGCCCACACCTCATCTCACCAATCATATAACCAATACCAAAACAAATCAATATGGTCGCAGCTATAGCCAGAAGAAACCAACCACCATCAACTTCTTGCATTTCAACTTCTGTCATGGGTACAAGTCCCATTGTATTTAATTCTAATGTATTCATAATTTTACCTTTTAAATAAATTGTTCGTAAATATACTCATCTTTTGTTTGTCATATAACAAACTGGGCATACAGTGTTGCTCCCATTATACTGGATTAGATTTAAATCTTACGTAAAAAAAATATTTTTTTAACATCCACTATTGTAACGAGCAGCTCCATAACCAATAAGTCCAAAAATTATTCCAGTCACAGCGAAGAAAAGCAGCGTAAGTAATATACCCCCTCCATCAACTTCTTGCATTTCAACTTCTGTCATGGGTGCAAGTCCCATTGCGTTTAATTCTAATGTGTTCATAATTTTACCTTTTAAATACATTGTTTGTAATTTTTACTCATCTTGTGTTTGCCGTACGTACAAACTGGGCATACAGTGTTACTCCCTCATGGCTTTTTGCCAATCCTTGTTTTTTGTTCTCCGTTGCAGCAGTGATAAGTTGCCAAGGTGGTAGAACATTCCTTTTTTGGTTATCAGCCAAATATTTTTGCCTGTCAAAGTCTGTCAAAAATATTGCTGTAATTTACAAAAACGGACCATGGGTATGCAATACTCATTTATTATAAGGTAGGTTTTAGGCTACAAACGGTATAGATGAGTTATTTAACGGTAAAAAAAATCTTGTGATAAAATTAAAACCCTGTCAGATTTAATCTGACAGGGTTTCTTTATAGAATGGTTAGATGGTGTGTTACTTAATCACCTTTTAAACCTAAAGCAAGTGCAGCACAAAGTATAAGAAGCCATGGAAGACCTCCTTCAATATTTTTCAGTTCATCGTGTGTTAATGCTGTTACTTCCATTGTGTTTACATCTAATGTGAGTTTCATAACTTTTTACTCCTTTAACAAATTGTTTGTTGTACTTATCTTGTGTTTGTTGGTACCGACAAACTGGGCATACAGTGTTACTCCCTCATGGCTTTTCGCCAATCCTTAATTTTTTTACATTTGTGATAATGTTTTCATTGTTTCTTGTAGTTTGGTAGAAACTTGTATTATACTTTTGTTAATTGCTTCTTTAAGTAAGATTTCTAATTCATTTAGTGGCATTTCTTTACCAATTTTTATTTCTACAATTTGCATTTTTCCGTTCATTATTACTTTTACAATATCATTATCTGAAGTTGTTGTTTCTACTAAATTATTTTGAAATGCTAACAATTGTTGCTACATTTTTTGTATAGATTCTATATTCATTGGTTTTTTCTAAAAAATTTTAATGGTGATGGAAAATTTCCACCACCATATTATATGATTTAATTTTTGAATTATTTTTTTACTGGACAGTAATTTTCTCCTAATTCATCTCTACGTTTGTATAATTCACGGGCTACTATACCCAAGCCAACCCCACCAGCAAGTGTTCCAATACATGCACAACCTACTAAAAATAATGGTATTAAACCACCATCAGTATTTGCAAGTTCATTTTGTGTTAATGCACTTACTCCCATTGCATTTAAATCTAATGTGTTGTTCATAATGTTACTCCTAAAATAATTGTTAGTGTACTCGTCTTGTGTTTGTTGGTACCGACAAACTGGGCATACAGTGTTGCTCCCTCATGGCATTTCGACAATCCTTAATTTTTAAAAAATTGTTTTTTAGCACATATATTATATGAGCGAAATCAATATACATCAAATAAAATGTTATTGTTGTGATACAGAATACGAAAATAAAAATTTGTTGGTATGGTTGTTGTTGCGCCACAGATTGAACTACCAAATACAAAACCCTGTTAGAGTTTTAAACCAACAGGGTAAAAATGGGTTCCCGCTCCCAATTTAAAACATATTGGGACAAGTTTCGCGGGAATGACATTGAAAAAATTATTTTCTTTTCATTCTTAATTTTTACTTTTTTGACACACCCCTAATTCGCCGTAGGCGAACCCTCTCGCCTTGGCTCACACATCCCGTAAAAAGCACGGGACACAAAAAGCGTGCAGAGGGGACTTGTTATTTCCCAATTTTTACTTTCGTTCCACCACCGTTGGCAGAATAATAATTTCCATCATACATGGCTTCGGCTGCTACTGGGGTGTAATTAAATTCTCCTTGAGAAACGGCTCGCACCATATAATAAAATATTTGCCGCGTTGTTCCTCGCAGGCTTGTGTAAATGTTTATTCTATCATCACGAATATCAAGATATTCTGGTGTTGAGACGTTTTGAAGAAAATTATATTGTGTGGTTTGCGTTAATCTTGGATTTTCTATTTCAAATCCTGCCGGTAGTAAATCTGTAATCGCAATATTTTCTAATTTATTTACGTCGGAAGTAAGTGATAAACGAACTATTATCAAATCATTTTGTTTGATGGAAGAAAGATTAACAGTATTTCCAAATCTATCTAAAAGTTCTCTTCGGATTTGTAAATTTTTATCTTCGGTTTTTATTTTTCCATCGTTGCGAATTCCTTGTGTTACCACAGAATAGTATACTCTTCCTTCTCCTTGTGTGGAAAGTGTTACTGTTTTTCCAAATGGATTGATTTCTATTTTTTTATTTCCACCATCATACTGATATTCTTGATTTCCAACTTTAATCACTCCTTTTACTTTTGCTGCGTTTGCCATGCGTGCCATTTTTCCAAATGCAAGAAGTGTGAATGCATCATCTTGTGTACTGTACCAAGAGTTTGCTTGGTAAGATTTGGAAAGATATTCTGCATAGCGTGGAATGTTGGGGTCATCCGGAGAAGAATCCAACAAAATATTTAAGACAAGTGCATTGGCTCGTATAGGAGAATCAAAATCGTCTCCGGAAGTTCGTTTGGCTTCTTCAGTCGTAAATTGTGGCGGAAGAAGTTCTAAAAATGTTTTTCTCTCTCCACTTTGTGCAAAAGCACCTGCTAATAAAAATTTTGTATCAGTCGTTAATAAACTTTTTTCTGCACGATAATAATTCATGATGGAAATTTCCGGTGAACCAGCACGCGCTAACACGTATAAAGCGTACAATGCACTTTTATCGGCAATTCTTTTTACTTTCACTTGTTGATTGGTTACATAATAATAGTAATCCGAAGTTTTTTTGCTTCGTGCAATTATGGAAAGTGCTTTTAATGCTTTTTGTAATGTTTCTTCAGAAACTGCGTAGCCGGCTTTTTTTGCTTCTACAAGAAAATGTGTTGCGTACACTGTTCCCCATTCATTTACATAACTATCATATCCGTACGAACTGGGCCAATAAGAAAAATTTCCATCCCAACGCTGCATGGAATTTATTTTGGTGATTGCTTCGTTCACAAAATAGGTTGGACTTCCTTTACTTAATATAGATGGGTCTAACATCACTGCAATATCTCTCAAATAAATTTGTGGAAATGCCTTTGAGGTGGTTTGCTCAATACATCCGTGCGGATAACCAACAAGATATTGCAAGCGTTTTGCAAAGTTTGCAACGGGATATGGACTGAGTGTGATGTACGCACCGCGTCCGAATTGCAAAAATTTATCATCAATATTATAAGAGACATTTTTTCCTCCATCAATAAATCCGGTAATGCTTTCTGATGTGTATGGTGAATTTGGACGTACGGGAATTTCTGTAACAGATTCTAATTGTTCACCAAATGCCGATGTTTTTATTTTTACAACGGCTTTTCCAATTTCTTTTGTTGCTTTGAGTGCAACATTGACAAATCGTTCTTGATTTGGTCCGACCTCTAATATTGTTGTTTTGGAAACAGCAGTAATTCCGCCGGAGGTTTCTATTTCAAATTTTAGTGATGCGGATTTTTCTGTTGTATTGAAGGCAGTAATCGGCATGGTGATTTCATCTTCAGGACTTATAAATCTTGGAAGTGCCGGTGTAATCACAATTGGGTCTGCAACTTTCATTCCTTTTTCTGCAGAACCAAATTTATCTCCTTTATAAGCAATTGCCATTAAGCGTAATTCGCCACTAAATTCCGGAATATCAAAATTGACATTAGCATTTCCATTATTATCTGCTTTGATAATTCCAGACCACAATGCAACGGGATTAAATCTTTTTACTCCGAGTGGATTATTTCGTTTTTCTGTTTCACCATCATCTCCACCACCACTACTGCTTTTCTTTTCGGGTTCTGCAATTAAATCTTTAAAGAAATCGTATGTTTCCATACTCAACATTTTTTTTGCATAAAAATATCCGTACGGATTTGGTGTTTGATAATTTTTGACTTGACAAATTCCTTCATCTACTGCGGCAATGGTAAGATAGACATCTTTTTCGTTTCCTACATTGACGGAAATTTTTTGTTTTGTTTTCGGACGAATTTTTTCTGGTGCAGAAATGGTTACATTTAATTTGTTGCTGGATTTTTCTACCATTAATGGTTCAAATCCGTGACCAACTAATAATGGAATATTCATTTCTTTAATTTTTCTAAATAATACTGCACTCACATACACGTTGGGAACAAAATTTTCTTCTACGGGAATTTCTATTGATGCGGCTTTATTTTTTACTTCTACATATTCATAACTAAAAACTTTATTTCGTTCAACGGTTACTAACATTGTTCCATCAAACGGTGCTTGAAAAAGTACTTTGGCTTTTTCTCCAGGTGCGTACACTTTTTTATCAAACACCATAGAAATTTTTGCTTCTGCATCTACTTTAAATGAAGTGATATCCGTATTTCCCCAATCGTACGCATAAAACGAAAACGAATTATATCCTTCTTCTCCATCTTTAGAAATTTTTATGTTATACTCTCCAGAAATTGGAACGGAATATGTGTAGGTGTACGGTTCATTTCCGATAGTAATTTTATCTGAACGAACTGAAACTTCTCGTTTTTCTGAAACATATCGTAAAGAATTTGTTGATGGATTTTGTCGTAACACTGAATGCCATTCATATCGTACAATTTCTACTTTTGCTTTGAAATTTTTAATCACTTCATCTTTTGTATTGACTGCAACAAGTTGAATTTTTTGTTGTGTGTTTGGGCTTGTATAGTAGGAGTTGGGATTTTTTATTCCGATAAAATATTGTTTGGGATAAATTTTTGTTTCTGCTATTTGATAGACTGGTCTTCCGGATTCATCAAACACAGCAATACGTCCTTGTGCTTCCATTATTCCTTTTGAAATAAGGTCTTCAGGAATTTTCCATTCTACAGTACCCTTTCCATTATCATCAGTTGTTCCAGAAGCAAGAACTGGACTTAGTGAAGATGGACGTGCTGCATCATCACTAAATCGAAAATCAGAAAATCTTTTGGAATAATATGGAATGTGATATAACGTACCTTCAAATTCCCAGTTTCTTCCTGCTGCTGGCGGACCAAAAAAGTTTAGTGCTTCAAAATTATAATTAACTGTTTCACCAATATTCACTTCTTCTTTTGATGATTCCATAGATATTTTTAATCTATCGGGAATAAAATCTTCCACACTCACACTATAAGAAGAAAGATAAATATTATTTCCTGTATAGAGTTGAAATGAGTATGTTCCTGTTGGTGCAGTTGCTGATGTTTGATATTCTGTTTCAAAAGAGCCGGCTTCATTTAATGTTTTTTGTATTTCGGTTACTTGCGTTCCTCGCGGATTGATAACTTTGAGACGTACAGGAATATTTGCGGGAATTGCTTCGGTAAGATTTCGTAAAATTCCGGTTACATAAATTTTTTCTCCGGGACGATAAATATTTCTTTCTCCATATAAAAATGCATCGTACACATTTTTATCTTCCATTTTTCCACTCACGTCAAACCGAGATGTTTCTACTCTATAATCTTGTAAGTTGATAAAATTAAAATCATCATCTGTTTCTGCCGTAATAAGTTTGATGGAAAATTTTTTGGTAAATTCTTCATAATTGGAAAATCGCACTGCACCATCTCCATCAGTTTTTTGCGATGCAAGTGTTTGGTTGTTGGTGGAAATAACATTGATGCTCACTCCGGACATTGGTTTGTTTGTTTCTAAACTTGTTGCAAACACCATTAAATCTCTATCGCTTTTTTTCACAATTAAACCGATGTTGGAAAGTGAAACGAGTTTTGATGTGGAATTCCATTGCTTTGCAGAATCTGCAATTTGAATAACATAAAAGCCCTTGTATCCATTATTGAGATAGGGTTTCAAATCAAAAAGTGTAGTATGTTCTTTATTTTTTTGTGATGGTAAGGAAATAAAATTTTTTCCTAATTCTCTTCCAAAACGCTCATCAGTTGAATAACGATATTTATACGAATATCCTTGATAATTTCCTTCTTCATCATAATCGTAATTATAATCGTACCCTCTTCCATAATCCAAAAAGAATACAAGATTGTTTTGAAATATTTGAAATGTTTTCACCACAAGTTTAGAAACGTTGACTGTTTTTATTTCTAAAGATTTTTCTCCTGCTAACAACATGTAACTTCCTTTTTCAGAAGAAAACCGGAATGATGGTTCCATATCTCCAATAAGAATATCAGCAACGTATTCATTTTTTGTTTTTGCTCCCAAAACACTTTCTAAGCCCTGTTTAATTTTTACTACAAATGGAGTACCTATTTCAAAATTACCTTTTAAAGTAAAACCACGTCCTTCGGATTTTTCTACAGTAAATTTTCGGACTGGTTCTATACTGATAAAAGATTTTACTTCTCGTAAATCTATTTCTTGCGAAGTAGTAATTTTTATCCAACTTTCTTTTCCATCAAAACCAAAATCATGTCCATGAATTTCTACAATTCCTATTCCGGAAAGTTTGTGGGTGTACGGTTGTTCCATTTTTATTTTGGTAGTTGTTTCGGGAGAGATAAGTTCACCATCAAAAACAATAGAAATATTTTGTTCTTTTTCTAATTGTGTGACTGAACCAATTTCAATGGGAATTGTTTTACTATTTTGAGATGTTGTTACTTTTGCAGATTTGTGTTCAATTCCATCAATCATAATTTTGATGTGCTGTATTACTTCTTCAGGATTGACTGCATAGGTAAATTCCAAATTTGCTTTTACTCCAACACTTTTTTTATCACTTAATTTATCATAAAAAAATTCCGCTTCTTTCATGCGAAAACTTTCGGTTTCAAAAGTAAATTCCCCTTCTCCTTTGTAGGATTTTGCTCCGGAAAGTTTTACTAATAATTCTTCATTGAGTTTCGCTTTGTATTTTGTATCTCCAGCAAGTATTTCATCGGGACTGAATACTAATGTTGAGGAATCTTGCCAAATAAACTTTCCGGAAATTGCCGGCGTAAATTCTACGTAGGGAGTTTCGGTCCATTTGTTGAGTGAATCTGCAGGAAGCATTGCTCGAGAAAATGAAAATGTGAGTGAAGAATTTCTTTCTACTGTTCCTTCGGGATGTGAAGTGAGTTTGAGTGTGTTTGAATCAAATGTAGAACAGGAATAAAAAAGTGTGAGAAGAAAAATGATGAGGGCGAGTTGAAGATGTTTCATGTAATACTCCTTATTAATTAGTTCGTAGTTCTTAATTCTTGGTTTCACGCAAAGACGCAAAGTCGCTAAATTTTATTATGAAAATCTTTTCTATTAATCATGGCCTAATCGTGTTAATCCTATAAATCAAGGTCTAATATACCACTTTCACTATAATTTTTATAGAAGAAATTTTTCCTTTATCATCCATACAAGAAATAGTGTGAGTTCCATCCAATAATGAAAGAAATATTTTTTCTCCCGTTTTTTTTCTTCCAACAAATTTTTCATCACAATACCAAATATGTTCACTTACATCGGTAGATGAAGTTGCTTGCAAAGGTATTGTTTGTTGTGATGATGTAAGGAAATACGTCATTCCTTCAGTTGGAGTAATAATAGTTGGACCTTCTCCTGTAAAAAGCCGTTCACATTCCGGATTGTGTGGTGGTGCTTGCTGAATTTTACTATTATTTTTTTTCCAAAATTCTAATAATTCCGGCGGATATTCTGAAATAATCACTGTTTTGTATGGATTGTTTTTAACGCATGATTGGCAATAATATTTTTTACCGTCTAACGAAATCATATATTCTTTTTCTATCTCACACATTTTATGAACTGTTTGAGAATAAGAATAATAATCTTCAATCACGTGTTCACAATTATTAGTTGGAACATTTCCACTTTTTACACAAATATTTCTCACTCCAATATCTATTGGTTGTTGCAAAATTATTTTTTGATTTGGTGAAGAAATTGCATTTAAAATATCTACTAATAATGGAGCAGCAACTTTGCCTCCTGCTAATGTTGGGTTTCCTTTATTGGTAACATTTCCAAACCATACTCCAACGGTGTACTCTGCGGAATATCCAATTGCCCATGCATCGCGTCTTCCATAACTTGTTCCCGTTTTGAAAGCAATTTTTGGCAAGTTTATTGCAGATTCAAAATTGTTGGGAATATCCGGTCTATCCAAACCCGAAAGAATTTCCGTAACCATAAATGCTGTAGAAGATGAGAAAATATTTTCAACTTCATTGTGCGTTGGAACACGTTTTTTATGTGAGATATATTGTAATGGAAAAAGTTTTCCCTTATTAGGAAATGCAGAATACACAGTAACAAGTTCTTCTAATGTAACTCCACACCCGCCAATAATCATACTCAAACCCAATTTTTCTTTTTGATTTTCTAAAGAAGAAAATTTTGCACTTTTAAGAAATTTTATAAATTCTTGTGTTCCTGATTCTTGCAATAACCGCATCATTGGTACATTCAATGAACGCCGCAATGCTTCATCAGTATATACTGCTCCGGAAAATGTGCCTTCATAATTTTCTGCAGTAAAACCACCAACATCATACGGAACATCTAACAGCACAGTTTTTGGTGTTAATATTCCTTGTTCCATTGCTTGTGCATACAAAAGTGGTTTCAGTGTAGAACCCGGAGAACGTACGGCTTTTACTACATCAACTTGACCTTGTGATGAAGAATCATAAAAATTTTCTGAGCCGCAATACGCAAGAATTTCTCGTGTAGAATTTTTTATCACCAATACGGCTCCATTAGAAATATCTTTTTGTTTCCAAATTTTTAAATGATTGGTTAATAATTTTTCTACACTTTGTTGAATAGTCCAATCTAGCGAACTGCGAACTTCACTCATATTTTGTATTTTTTCTTTTATTCGTAAAGAAAAGTGTGGTGCAAGTTTTGGAAGTTCTATTTTTTGCACTGCAATGGGAGTTTGCCAAAGAATGAGAGAATCTTCCGAAGAAAAAAATCTTTTCTTTATCCAAATATTTGCTCTACGTTTGCGTTCTGCAAAAAGTGCTTCACTATTTTTATCGGGACGAAATTTATTGGGATTGTTGGGAATGAGAATTAAATCAAAAAGTTGTGCAATGTTTAAACGCTCTAATGGTGTTTGATAATATAAAAGTGATGCGGATTTTAATCCTTCAACATTTCCACCAAGTGGAACCATGGAAAGATACATTTCTAAAATTTCTTTTTTAGAATATTGTAACTCTAACTGCAAGGCACGAAACATTTCAATAATTTTATTGAAATATGTTCGTTCTTTTCGCTCCAACATTCTTGCAACTTGCATTGTAATGGTTGATGCACCGGAAACTTTTTTTCCGCTTTGTAAATTTCTATAGAATGCTTTTATAATAGAGAATGGATTTATTCCTAGATGATAATAAAAATATCTATCTTCTTTTTGAATGAGTATTTGTTTTAATTTTTCAGGAATTTCTTCGGGAGAGGTTCGTAAACGCCACATTTCATCTTCTGCTAAAAATGCGTGAAGAAGTTTTCCATTTCTATCTTCAACAATAAGAGAATATGGTTTTAACGGTGGAAGTGGAAAAATTATGGAAAGAAGAAAAAAAAAGAAAATACAAATTATAAGAGGAGAAAAAATAACTATTATTTTTTTCGAGAAAATTTTCTTCATTTCTAAAAATACAAAAGTGGAATTAAAGCAACAAACATTTATAAATACAAAAGGACGGATTTGCATTCCGCATAAGCGGAACAAATCCGTCCCTTTATTTTTCTCCACTACTCATTTACACAATTACCTACATACACCTACTCCATCGGCTGCATGCCCATTGCCACCCATTCTTCTTTTGCTGGACCGTAAATTCCTGGGACTTTTAAACCTGCTTGTCTCATCAGCACTGTCATTTGTCCACGATGATGAATTTGGTGAAATACTAAACAGGTTAATACAAAACCGCGTTTCCATTGTTCTCCATACATTGGAATTTCTTCGAATAATATTGCATCATTCCAATTTTTTTTCAAAAGTTCAGAAATTTTTTCTGAAGACTTTTTGTATTCTTCTATTATAAGAGAAACTTTTGGCGTATTTTTTTCTTTTAACGGCATTTCCATTTTCAAACCTGCATTTTCAAGCATTTCAACATTGGTTTCTACAATGTGCCATGCTAAACGCATGAGCGTTCTTCCTTCGCTATAAACTTTTTGGTCTAATGCTTTATCCGTTAATGCAGTAAAAATTTTTACTGTTGCTTCGGTTTCCATTTTCCAATCATCAAAAAAATCTTTGAGATGTGTGTACATAAAAATTGTTCCTTTATTAATAAGTGAATGAAATTATTTAATTCTTGCTATTTAATTTTACAGAAATAATTTTCTCTCCTACCTGAATTTTTTCTACAACATTCATATCCTTTGTATATCCAAAAATTGTGTAGCGACCATCTAAATGTGGAGTTGGTGAATGTGTAATAAAAAACTGTGAGCCTTCTGTATCCTTTCCAGCACTCGCCATTCCCACCGCACCAGTTGAATACACAACATCAGGAAAAACTTCCGTACGAATTGCATATCCGGGTCCGCCAAAACCACTACCTAATGGGTCTCCACCTTGAATAACAAAATTTGGCACTACTCGATGAAATGGTAATCCACTATAAAAACCTTTTTCTGCCAATAAAATAAAATTTAATACTGTGTATGGAGCAGCACTTGTATAAAAATCTATGTGAATATTTCCTTGTGATGTTTCAATTGTTGCTGAATGATAGTGTTGAAGTTTTTCTAAATCTTTTGGTTGATAAAAAATATGTGATGTACTTGAAGATGAAACTTTATATTCTTTGCTTGTTATCGTGAATAACGCTTTTGATGCAGCCATAGCAACTGTTTTATCATTATCTTGCAAAGATTTTTCAAGAAGAGGAATTGCTTCTTTATTTTTCATCTTTTCAAAAAAAATAATGAGTTCTACCATTGCTTCACCATCAACGTCACTTTTCATTTTACCATAATACAATAATGTTTGTGGAAGATGTTTTGCACGAAGTGATTCTATAAACATCGTATCTTGCAATGCAATGGCAATACTGTAAGAAACTCCTGCATTATTCATTTCAAATAGTGGAATTATTTCTTTATAGAACTCTTCTTGCGTTTTCATATCACTCTTACTTGCAGTTTTTTGGTAGGATTCAATAACAGAAGTTAGCAGTGTGTTATTTTTTTGTTGTAATATTTCTTTCAAAAAAGAAATTATATTTTTTGATTTTGTTTCTCCCAACGCAGTAATAATATTTGCACGAAGTTGAGTCGATGTTGTAGAATCATAACAAGAAATTAATAATGGAATGCTCTCCTCTTTTCCCAATTTTGCAAAAAGTATTGCTGCCTTCCCTCGTTGACGTTCAGAATATTTTGATGAATACAATAATCCTGCAGTGAGATTATAAATCATTACAGAATCATAGTGTGTAAAATTTTCTTCCAATGATGAAAATACAGTTAACGAAACATGCTCATTACTATCATACATTGTAGAAAGAATTGTGTTTTGCACTTCCGGTAATGAATGATTTTTTAATGCTCTCAAAGCGTTGACTCGTACTCGCCAATCAGAATCATACAAAGAAAGATTACACAATTTTTGTATGATAGAATCATTATTAATTTCCTTCATACTTGCAGCACACCACATTCGCACTTCAAATGATGGATGAGAAAAATATGGAAATAATAATGACAGATGATTTTTTATAAATAGTGTATCTTGAATTCTGGAAAGTGTATAAAAGATTCCTTTGATACTATTTTCATTTCCCGATTTAAGCATGGTAGATAGTATTTCTGTTGCAGCAGAATCTTTGATGCGTCTATTAGCAAAACGTAATAATGCTTGAATATAGCATTCATCAGAAATTTCTGAAAATAGTGTTGCAAGTTTTTGTAGATGTTCTTTTGTTCCACACTTTCCCAATGCGTCAAAAAGTTCTTTCTTTACAAAATAATTTTCTTCTTGAGAAATTCTCTGTAAAAGAATTTCTGCTGAAGATGATTTTCCAATTTGTCCGATAGCAAATAATGCTGCTTTTCTTACTGAAGGTATTGTGTCATTTAATAATGGATACAATTCTGAAAGCGATGTTGAATCTTGAATATTTGCTACTGCAATTGCAGCGTGTATTCTTTCTAAAGAATCTTGCGAGCGAAGAAAAGAATATAACTTTCCATCAGAAACAATACGGGCATTTTGCAGTTCATAAATGTGCCAATATTTTTGGACTGATGTTTGTGAAAAGAGTATTGAAGAAAATATGAGTATGAGAAGGAGAAAAATGTTTTTCATTGTAATCCAAATAAATTTTTTGCATTTGCTGTAGTTTTTTCTGCTACTTGTTTTACAGAAATATTACACACTTCTGCAATTTTTTCTGCGATAAGCGGGATATATGATGGTTCATTTCTTTTTCCACGATGTGGTACTGGTGTTAAAAATGGAGAATCTGTTTCTACCATAATATTTTCACAACCAATTTTTTGTAAGGTCTCAACAAGTTCAATATTTTTTTTGAATGTGATTACTCCTGGATAAGAAACCAAAAATCCGAGTTGAAAAAGTTTTTGTGCAGTTTCAGCATTTCCCGAAAAACAATGAAACACACCTCGCAATCCATGATGATGTGGTTTCCATTGCGGATTTTTTTCGCAATATTCTTCAACAATATTTACAGCATCAAAAATAGAATCTCTTGTATGCACCACAATGGGAAGATTGCGAAAAATTGCCAATTCTATTTGTTCACGATATGTGAGAATTTGTTTTTCACGTGGAGTGGTATCATAAAAATAATCCAGACCAATTTCACCGATAGCAACTACTTTAGAATGTGTGGATATTTTTTTTATTTCTTGCAACGCTTGTGTGGAATAATTGTTCACATCCAACGGATGAAAACCAACACAAGCATAACAGCAAGAAAATTTTCCGGCGAGTTCTATGGCTTGATGACTTGTTTCAAGATTTGTGGCGGGAATGATGATTTTTTCAATGTTATTATCTACTGCTTTTTGGATAATATCATTAATATCATTTTTGTAATCATCATAAAATAGATGAGCGTGAGAATCTATAAACATTATTTTTTTATTTTTTCTAACAGTTGCGGTAAAATTTCTTTTTGTATTTTTTGTGATGCTTCATCAAATGCTTTTATTCCTGCTTTTTCATAATTATCACTAATTCCTTTTACATTATTGAGAGCGGTTTTGTAAATTTCTTCTCCATTGTTCATATCAATAACAGAAAAATTTGCATCAAGGTATGCAACATATAACCCGCTCATGGTTGAACCCTTTCGCGATTTTGCATCAATAGTAATAGTAAAATTCGCTTTACTCGCATCTTCTATAAAAGAAAATCCTTCTGATGATAATTGATTTTTTATTATTGGTTCAATTCGTGAAACATTTTGTTCAAATAACATTTCTTTTGTATTCACAAAAACTGGTAATCCCAAAACATTTAAGACATATTGCACACTTGGTGTGGTAAAACTTTTCAACAGTGTTTGTAATAATGGTGATATATTTTCTTTTCCCAATGAAGAAGATACATCTACATTTGCTTTAACAATTTGCATTTTTTCTGTTGAATGAATTTTCAACACAGAAGTTTTTGCAATTCCTTGAACATCAGAAAAAACATGTTCACTCATCGTTCCTTCACCACGCACAAAAGAAAATTGTACGGGAAAATTTCCCAACTCTTTTTTATTTCCATCTAACTTTGTTACCATAACTTTTGTTTGCAACGGTTGTGAAATCGGTTTTCCAACTTGTCCATCAAATTTTGTTTGCGATGAAGTGAGTTCTATGCGATTCAATAATGTTTGTAATGAAAGAAAAAGTTCATTGGTAAAATAAATTTCTTTTCCGCTATAAGTTGTCTGTAGTGGCTCGCCAATATATTTTTCAATTGTCGAAAGTGCTTGTAAATATAATTGCAATGCTTCCCGCTCTTTTTCTTCTTGTTCACTGAGTTTGGCTTTTGAATAAAAATCTACCGCAAGTTTGAGTGCGTTTTGTAATTTTGCATTTTTGCGTTGTTCGTATTCTTCTATCTCTATTCTATAATATACCCAATATTCATTATCGTTTTGCCAAGTATCAACTAATTCCACTGCTTCCAATTCTGCTTTGGTAGATGAACATATATTGGATTGAAATTCTACTTCATATTTTCCCAACTGTTCGGAAATTCTATTAAGTTGTTCTCCCGAAATTGTAATAGTAATTTGTGAGGCGATATCCAATAACGCATTTTCTTTTGCTTGTTGAATGTATTCACTTGGATTGCCATTTTTTTGTGCAACTCCAATACCAATATAATGGAGCCGACTAATTGGTCGTTTTTCCACCCACGCTGGTTTTTTAGTTTCTGAAAAAATTGTGAGTGAACAAAAAATTGTGAGAGTAATGAATATTTTTTTCATAGAATTTTAAGATTATAATATTGTAATTAAGTAAACTGTCATTCCTGCGAAACTTTTCTCAACATGTTTTAAGTTGGGAGCAATAATAAAACAAGTCAAAATGTATTTATTTATTTTTTGCTTTGGTAGAGTAACTTCTATATATTTTTCTCAAGTTTTGAAGACGTGAGAAATCTGAACTTTTTTCATCAAGAATATACTCTTCTTTTAAATTGCCTTCTTCATCCCATTCTCTTTGGTGAAGGACAATTCCGTATTCACAAATTATTTCCGATGTTAATTGACCAAACAACGACCATTCTTGTGCAATTCCATGCATTACATCCATAAAAAATTCAGATTGTGCAGCCAGTTTGCCGTTTTTATACCATTCTTTACTCTTCCCCCAACGTAACCCATTATAATATTGGGCTTCACTCCTCAAAGTTCCATCTGAATACTCTGTATATGTAGTTCCAGTAAATATAACTTCATTATAATAGTAAAACCCATCAACATTAAAAGAAACTTTACTTGCAAGAACACGATGCATATTTTTATTCTCTTCCTTATACTCAAACATTTCAAAAACAAATAAAAATCATAGTTTCACTGCTTGTAATACCCAAAAGATTTTGCAATAAGGTTTAGTAAAAGTATTTTCTGGATTCCTGCTTTCGCAGGAATGACAAGTTACTTTAGTTACCAATAAGATTATCATGAAAAATCTTACCAATCAGACTAATCATGGTTATATTTTTGAAATCGTTCAACATACTGTTTTTTGATATTGTTTTTATATCCTTCATCATCCATAATTTCTTTTGCATACTGTAAACGTTTTTTTACAGCATCGCCTTTCATAAAGTTTATATCAAAAATATCCGGTTTTGTTTTTAACGGTTCTTGAATTTTTTCTAATAATTTCACTACAGAAGTTGGGTCATAACCAGCACGATAGAGATACAACATTGCTAATTCATCGGCTTCTTTTTCATATTCTATTAAACGCTCACTCACAACAACATCGTACGCATCGTTAGCAAATTGTTCTAAATCTTTTTCATCTTCAGAAATTTCCTCACCCACTTCTTCATCTAATTCATCAAATGCATTTCCTGCTTTTACTTTTGGTTGTCGTACTTTTAGTTCTTTCATTCCATGTCTTTGAATAACATGTGCCATTTCATGAGCGAGTACGGCTGCTAATTCGGATTCATTAGAACACAAACGAATTAATCCATACGAAAAAAATATATATCCACCGGGACACGCAAAAGCATTCACACGATTATCCTCTAACACATAAAAACGAAATGTTGTGTGATATGCTTTTGTATAATTTACAAGATGACTACCAACCATATTCAAATATTGTAGAAGTGTTTGATTTTTGAGCAATCCACTGCAAGCAACTTTTTGTGCAATTCCTAAACCAATTCCCTCTTCTTGCAAATCTATATCAAATGGTTTTTCTAAAGATTTATAACTTCGCACTTCTTGGTTAGAAAATGTTCTTGCAAATTCTTCTATGCTTGATTGTGGAATTATAGAAGCAGAATATTTATTCAACGTGAGATTTTCTTTTGTAGTTTCTGGAACATATTTGTGAGCAAATCCCTTTACCGCTGCAGCAAGTTCTGCTTTTGAAGCACGTGACGAGGGCTTTCCTTGCAATAATTTTTCTGTATTACTATTTGTTTTTTCACTAAAACTATTTTCTGCAAGCCAACCAATATCATTTCCCACTTTCACTTTGAACCAATGAGTATTTTTTTCTAACACTTCAACAGAAGTTGATGCAGGAAGAGAAAGAATAACATCATAATATGATGCAGGACCTTCTCGTAAATAATTAATTGGTTGAGTGGTTTTCATTGATGTGGAAAGTAACAACAATGAAACAAACATTGTAAAAATTTTATACATAGACTTTTTTCCTTTCTTATATTTTTATAACTATCAGAAATCTTATTATTTATTTTCTATTGAATGCACTCCATCCCAATATTCACTGGGTGGATGAATAAGAAATTTTTCACATCGTTGAATATATATTGTACACACAGCATCTGCATATTGCAATTCTTGTGCAGCATAAAATTGATTTCGTGCTTTTCCCCATTCTCTTGCTTTATATAATTGCAATGCAAAATGATATTCTTGTAAAAACTGTGAAAGCATTGATGTCTCTTCTTCTTTTTTTCCAATTAATTCAAAAATCGTAAGAGATTTTTTTTTTCCTTGTACAGTAATCGTATCAAGTTCACGAAGAATAAAATCTTTTTGAACTTTTTGTGCTGTGTATTGACTAATAATAATTGATGTTCCATACAATTTATTTACACCTTCCAATCGAGATGCAATATTAACAGTATCACCAACCGCGGTATATTCCAAACGCTCTTTTCCACCAATATTTCCAACCACCATTTTCCCTGTATTAATACCAATTCGTGTAGAAAATTCTGGGAAGTTTTTTTCTTTAAATTTTGCTCTTAATAATTTTATGGATTGATGAAATTCTAATGCTGTTTCACAAACACAATGTGGATGATTTTCTAATGGAAGCGGAACGCCAAATAATACCATCACGGCATCACCAATAAACTTATCTACGGTACCATTTTTACGAAAAACAATTTCTGTTGCATAAGAAAAATATGTATTTAAAAAATCAACAACTTCTTTGGGAGATTGTTGTTCAGCAAGCGTGGTAAAATTGACAATATCACAAAACATCACGGAAGCATTTTCTTCTTTTCCACCAAGTTCTATGCTATCAGGATTTGTAATAAGCGTTTTTACAACATGCGGATTTACATAATGACCAAATGTTTTTTCTATTTTTCTTTTAATTCTTCCTTCAGAAGCAAAATTCCATGCGAGAGAAATTCCATAAGAAAATATTATTGTAGTGATAATTAAAAAAGATGGAATCCAAAAAAGAAAATACGAAAAAAGTAAAAAATTACTGAAAAGAAAAATCCCAATAAAAGTTACAGCAAATGATGTACTGAAAAAAATATTTTTACGATAAGTAAAAAAAGATACACTTAATGCAATACAAAAACATATAATAAAAAGTAACCACAAAGATATTTCCTGAATAAAATGTTTCTGTAAAAGATTACTTAATAAAGTAGCGTGAATTTCTACTCCGGGATATGGTTCTTCTGATGTGAACGGCGTATTCTTTAAATCAAATAAACTTACTGCATTTGAACCAATGAATACAATTTTATTATTAAAGTTTTCTCGTAATTGTGCCTCACCGGTTTTACGTTCTTGTAAAGCATCAACAATAACAGAATGAAAAGAATAATATGGAAACACACCATTCGGACCGCCTTTTCCATACCAATATAACATTAATGGAGAAAATTGAAATCTTGCATTCATCATACTATCAATTTTTTCTTTTCCATATAAATTTCTATAGACCTCATATGAAAGTGTAAAGACATGACCTCCATCATATCCATAAATAAGAGGCATTTTTCTACAAACCCCATCTTCATCTAAACCATAATTTACACTTCCAATTCCCGCAGCGGAATTTTGAAATAACATTAAGGGAGAAAAAACTTTGTTAAAAAAATACGCAGGCGGAATAAAAAATAACAAAGAAAAATCTGTTGTAGGAGTTTTTATCAATACATCACCTTGCTGGTCTCCAGAATCTGAAGTAGATAATTGTGCAGCAAGATAAACATTGCCAGATTTTTTTATTGCTTCTGCAAATTTTTTATCATTTTCACTTCCCAATGAATACATCCTATCATCATCTGGCTCAGTAAATAACATATCATAGACAATGGCTTTTGCACCAGCATTAGAAAGATATTCCGTCAGTAACGCATAAAAATCTCGCGGAAATGGATACCGTACTTTTGCATGCTTTTGAAAATACTGCAAACTATTTTGGTCTATAGTAATAATAACGATAGAAGAATCTGCTTTATGTGTACCTTGTGCAAAGTGAAATTGAAAATCTAATATTTTCAAATCAATAATTTTTCCCAATACAGTTGTACTAAAAAAATATGCAATTCCTAAAGCACAGAGTGAAGAAATAATAATTTTGCTTTGCAGAGAAAGGAAAAGTATTTTTTTGAAATTTTGCTTTAACACAGAAATATTATTTTATTTTCTAATAATTTTTATTAAAAATTGTATTACAAGACCTCACAGGTTTTAAAAACCTGTGAGGTCATTTGTAGATAACGACAATTATTTATAGAGTTCCCTAAATATAGAAACTCTACAAGAAAATAACTATCATAAAAATTATGGAACTTTTTATTTTTGCCTGCGTCTATAAAATCACAATAACATTTTTATCCACTTATTTTTAGGAGGCATTATGCCACTATCAAAATTTTTCTCTATGGTAACACTTTGTGCTATCATACTATTCTCTTTTTCTCATGCCGATGAAAAAAAGGAGAAAAAACATTCAAAGAAGGGTTGGATTGGGGTTGGTATTCAAGATGTTACACCAAAATTTGCTCGTCAAATGGATTTAAAAATTAAGGAAGGTGTGTATGTAGAAAATATTGAAGAAGAAAGTCCTGCAGAAACTGCTGGTATTACTGAAGGCGATATTATTATTGAATTCAATGGGAAAAAAACTGAGGATTCCGAACAATTAATTGATGCCGTACGAGAAACAACACCAGAAACCAAAACAACAATAACAGTAATGAGAGGAAATGATAAAAAAAATCTTTCTATCATCGTTGGTAAAATGCCAAAACCAAAAAATGTTATGGGAATTCCATTTATGAATGGCGGCAGAATGTTGGAAGGAATGCAATTTATGGAATTGAATAAACAACTTGGTGAATATTTTGGTGTACAAAAAGGAAAAGGACTTTTAGTAACCGAGGTAAAGAAAAATAGTGCTTCAGAAAAAGCAGGAATTAAAGCCGGCGACGTTCTTCTCAAAATAGATAATAATGATGTTGATGATATGGAAGATTTGCATGAATGTTTAGAAGATGTTGATGAAGGTGATAAAATTTCTTTAGAATTTTTAAGAAAAGGTTCTAAAAATACAGTTTCACTCACCTTAACAGAAAAACCACATCAAATGATGTTTCACATGAAAGGAAATTTTCCGCACAATTTTAATTTTAACTTTGATGATGAAGATGTTCATATTATGAAAAAAGAATTGCGTGAAAAAGTTCGTCCGGAATTAGACCGTATGAAACGTGATGGCAAAAAAGTGATTATTGAAAAAGAGGTTGAAGAATTGTAGAAATAAAAGAATAAGACCTCACAGATTTTAAAAACTTGTGAGGTCTATTGATTTTCTTCATCTACTTCATTGCTCCACTACTTAACTACTCATTATCTCTCCCTTATATTTCTCCACAATATTTTCTACATATCGGAGATTTTTTTCACTGACACGAACCTTTAAAATTACTGTATCATCAGTGTATTGTTGAGATAAAATTTCTACTAAAGAATGTAAAAGAGCAATTGCTTTATATTCACTTATTGGAAAATGAATTTCTTTTTCACTGAATGATTGATGAATGAGAACATTGAGCAATTCTTTTAATCCTGCAATATTAATTCCGCGAGAAGCGGAAATAAAAATTGATGGTGAATATTTTTTTTGCAATTCAAGAATTTTTTCTTCTCGTTCTTCCAACGCATCAATTTTGTTAAAAACGTACACTACCGTTTTTCCAGAATCATCCAACTCTTCCAACGTTGTATTCACCACTTCAATTTGCTCTTCCATTGCAGGATGACTGACATCGACCACATGCAATATAATATCTGCTTCCCTCACTTCTTCCAACGTACTTTTAAATGATGCAACTAAATGATGTGGTAGTTTACGAATAAATCCAACCGTATCTGTTAATAATACATTAGGATTTGTTCCCAACGTTATCATTCGTGTTGTTGCATCCAATGTTGCAAATAATCTGTTTTGCACAAACACTGATGATTGTGAAAGTGTATTCAATAATGTAGATTTTCCAACATTAGTATAACCAGCAAGAGCAATGGTATAAAAATTTTTTCGTTGTGAGCGTTGTGTATTTCTATGAGAAATTATTTTTTCTAATTTCTTTTTGAGTGTAGAAATTCTTTCACGAATCATTCGGCGGTCGGTTTCAATTTGTGTTTCACCTGGACCTTTTGTTCCAATTCCACCAAATTGTTTTGATAAATGTGTCCATTGACGAGTAAGACGCGGTAATAAATATTGTAATTGTGCTAATTCTACTTGCGTTTTTGCTTCATTGGTTTTTGCTCGTTTGGCAAAAATATCAATAATCAATCCGCTTCTATCAATAATTTTTCGTTCCAACCGTTTTTCTAAATTTCGTATTTGCACCGGAGATAAATCATCATCAAAAATTACCAACGAGATTTTTTCTTGTTCTACTAATGCAGTAAGTTCTTCCACCTTTCCTTTTCCAATATAAAATGCTGAATCTATTTTAGGACGTTCTTGAATAATTGTTTGCACCACATTTGCACCAGCCGTATCTGCAAGAAGACATAATTCTTCCAAATGTTCTTGAGTTGTTCTTCGGTCTTGTACATGTGTTGCTAAACCAACAGCAATCGCTAGTTCTTGTTTTGGTTGAAGGTCTATCATAAAATTAATTTTTCTTTTCGCGAGCAAAAAACATTTCTGCTAGTGCAAATAGTATCGCTAATATTAAAAAATATTTCCACAATTCTGTTCCAAATCTACTTTGTAAAATTGTATTTTCAATATTTTTTTGTTGATGGAAAAAATGTACAGCATTTTCTTCTATTCCATATTTTTTTGAAATAGAAAACATATCCTCTTCAGCAAAAAGTTCCGTTGTGGATTCTTTATTATCTATAGAAAATGTAACAATATTTAACGTATCACTCCCTTGTTGCACAGTGTACAAACCCGGAATTGCTGCATCTTCAAATGGAAGAAATGATGATGTGGTAGAAAATACTATTTCTCTTTTTTGTGGGTCAACAATTTTTACTGGTGATTGTAATGGTAATTGCAAAGAAATATTTTTTTTGTTTTTTTGTAATGAAATATCATACCGTTCACCAATAATTCCAGTATTATTAATGATATTAGAATAATGTATTGAAGATAAATATAAAATTGTCTGATACATCAATGGAACAAAAATTCCTTTCATAGGAAAATCTGAAAATTCCATTATTGGCGGAACAGAAAATCCGATAATTTTTCCTTTCCCTAACTGCTTTTCCCACATAAATGAACTGTTATCCGAAAGTGTGATAAGTGAACGAAAATTTGTTTCAGAAGTATTATGAAATGATGAAAAAATTTTGGGAGATTCTATTTGTTCTGGCTTTTTTTGAGAGAGATTTTTTTTCTCAAACATTCCTTGAAATATTGGATGTGCAAAATCTACTTTTTGAAACGATGTTATATTTTTTGATAAAGAAATTGTTGGTACATCAAATAGAGAACTCACTGTATTATTGTAATACTGCACGTTCATCTCTTTCGTTGGAAACAACATCAATCCGCTACCTTCCTTTACAAATTGTGAAAGTTGTTGAATAGTTGTAGAAGAAATTTTTTCATCAACAGAAAACACAACAACATCAGCAGCATGTAATAATGATGTTGTTATTGTTGAAGATGCATGTTTTTGTACTTGTAAATTTGTAGAATTACTATCACGTTCTGAAAGTTGCAACGCTGTATTAAGATATGGCTCTGAAGAACTTACAAGAATATTTCTTTGTGGTGGAATAAAAATGGAAAAATATTTTTTATCATCAGCAATAAATTTATCTTCTTCTAATTCAACTATTCCGGAAATATATCCAGTACGATGTGGTGTTACGGAGAATTCTATTTGTGTTGATTCTCCTGCTTCAAGTGTAATATTTTTTTGACTAATGCGAATATTATCCAAAGTAAGATATACTAAGTGATTTTTTACGGATGCTGTTCCGTAATTTTTTATTGTTGCTTGTAGTATAAAAGATTTTTCTTCTTGGAATAATGAAAATGGTATTTCCACTTTCACTATACCAATATTTTCTTGTTGTTGTGATGATAATGGTACTACAAAAAGTTTTACATCAGAAGAAAATAATTTTTCTGTTGTTGCATTTTCAGAAAATAATGATGCTTTTTGTCCATCAGTAAAAATATAAATTTCTTTATTAAAATTTTTTGATTGTTGTAACAGTTGTGATGAATATCGCAATGCCTCTTCAATGGTGCGATGTTTATAATTTAATTCTGTGATATTTACTCTTTCTTTTAAAAAAATTTTATCTCTAGAAAATTGTGTAGTTAGATTTTGTATTTCAGAAAGACGAAGAATAATTGCTTCATCATCTTCTTGTAAAAAATTGAGTATTTGTGTTGCTTGTGTTTTTGCTTGTTGTAAAAAATTTCCTTCTTCGTTATGAAGCGACATACTCATCGTATTATCAAGAATAATAATCGCAGAAGTTTTTGTATGAGATGTGTTGGTAAGAAAATTTCCTTTTATGGTGGGACGTGAAAATGCCAAAACAATGCAAACAATAAGAAGTGTACGAAGCAGCAACAACAACCACTGACGTATAGTAATTTTTCGGATACTGCTTTTTTGTAATTCTTTAAGAAATGTAATTGTGCTAAATTCTACAGTGCGGAGTTTGCGTTTATTGAGGAGATGAATGAGTATTGGAATTGCCGCCGCTACGAGTCCGAAGAGTACTAATGGATTGAGAAATGTCATTCAACATTGTGAGGAAAATATTTTTTGAGTTGGTGCCGAAAGGGGGACTCGAACCCCCATGTCTCGCGACGCTAGCTTCTAAGGCTAGTGTGTCTACCAATTCCACCATCTCGGCATGATTTTTAAGATACAAAATGACTTTTTCTAAAACAACTATGAATTATAGTAATTACATAAATGATATTATTCTACTACATCACCTTCTTTTAAATTATATCCCCGTAAAAATTCGCTTATACTCATTCGTCTTTTGCCTTCTTGCTGAAGTTCTGTTACTTCTAACAATTTATCTCTTGTCATAATTAAAAACTTTTGCTGTTTATTTCCATATTCAGGTTCATTAATATAAGATTTCCGAAGGAGAATGGTTCCTGGTGTTTCTCTTGTGACAACGTTTGGATTGTGGACTTTATAGATTTTGAGAATTTTTCCATTGTGTGTTGTATACGCCGTTGGATATGGAGAAAGTCCACGAATGAAATCATAAACTTTCTCTACAGGATTATTCCAATCTATTTTACAATCTTTTTTAAAAATTTTTGGTGCTGGTGTTGCCAGTGCATTATCTTGTATTTTTGGATATGCTTCGTTCTTTTCTATTAATCGTACAGTTTGTAAAACTGTTTTTGCTCCTATTTCTGATAATACATCATGCAATTCTCCGGCATTCATGGTTTCGGTAATTGGTGTTTTTTCTTGTACGATAATATTTCCTGTATCAACTTTTTCTTGCAGAAAAAATGTTGTTACTCCAGTTTCTTTTTCTCCGTTGATAATTGCCCAATTGATTGGTGCTGCTCCTCTATATTTAGGTAATAACGAAGCGTGAAGATTAAACGCTCCTTTGGATGGAAGTGAAAAAATTTCTTTCGGTAAAATTCTAAATGCAACAACAACAAAAATATCTGCGTTAAGTTTTTGGAGTTGAGTGATAAAGTCAGAATCTTTTAATGATGTTGGTTGCAGAATTGGTAATGAATGTTGTAGTGCAAATTCTTTTACTGGTGTGTAAGAAATATTTTGTCCTCGACCGCGCGGCTTATCTTGTGCTGTTACTACTGCGGAAATGTTATAATGATTTTTGAGAAGGATTTCTAATGAAGGGATTGCGAAATGTGGCGTTCCCATGAAAACGATGTTCATAATTTTTTGTTTGAGTTGTCAATTTTTGCACTTAAAAAAATGTCAGACATCATAGTGATAGATTTTGAAGATACGAATGGTTTTTACACTTTCCTTTGGTAAGAGGTCTGACATTCTTATATGCGTTCTTACAATTTATTTTTTCTTTTTGGGTGTAATAACAAATGGATATTCTATTTCTACTTCTCCGTTAGAAATTTTTCGCAATTTACTTTTGAGTAACATTCGTTGAGTTGCACTAATATGGTCTATAAATAAAACACCATTCAAATGGTCAATTTCATGAAGGAGTACTCTTCCTAATAATCCGGAAGCAATGAGTTCTTTGGTATTCATTTCTTCATCGTTGTATTGTATGCGGATGGTTTCTGCTCTGGTTACTTTTTCTCGTATTTCAGGAATGCTTAAACATCCTTCTTCCATTTCCCAACTTCCTTCTTCTAACAGTATTGTTGGGTTGATGATGACAAATGGCGATGTTCCTTTTCCTTGTTCAGTATCGGAAATATCCACGACAAGAATTTGCTTTGCGACGCCCACTTGATTTGCTGCTAAACCAATTCCGTTGGATGAGTACATTGTTTCCAACATGTCTTTTATAAAAAGTTTATCTTCTTCAGAAATGGTTTTTACTTTTTCTGCTTTTTTGCGAAGGACTTCTGTTCCGTATAAATATATTGGTAGTGTGGACATAGTGTTATAAATATAATTATTTTTTTAGTATTCAGAATACAGGGTCAAAAATCAGAATTTATTTTAATATCACCACTTACTGTATTCGGACTTCACATCTCTCCAAAAACATCTTTGACAACAATAAAATCTTTTTTTCCATCCAAAACGAGTGTGCGATGAACTGCTGGAAATTCTTCTCCTGGCTGCCATTCTTCATTGGGTCCGCTGTTGGTATATTTATATTCTAATGTTATTCCGTGCGGAAATTCTAATTCTATACTCCACACTCCATCATTTGCAGTAATATCTCCACCCGTACCATCATCGTACATTTTAACATTATTGGGAATCCAATTTCCTAATTGTTGGTGATTTCCAACAATGAAAATTCCTTTTCGCACGTACACATTTTTTGTATCACATTGAAATACTACTTTTACTCTATCTTTTCTGCTTTGTGCCATTGTTCCTTGCGAATGATGTTGTCTCATGACACTATTTTTTGCAATGGGTTGAAATTCACGTTCGGGAAATTTTCCGCCGGCGAGTTTTCCAAACTTATAAATATTATTCAAATATGTAATGAACGCTTCATCAAATGGTGTATCTCCGGATGGACCTTGCTGGTCTGTACCGTACCACCAAAACCAATCAGAACCTTCTGCTGCATACATTGATTCCCACGTTTTGTACGCATACCATTTTTTTGTGTTTGGTATAGGTTTTAGATGTTTAGGATTTGGTGATGGAATTCCGGAATTTTCCAAATCTTGCCGAGCAATGAGTAAATAATTCCATGCACTGTTTTCTTCACGTTCCCCAATCCATGTATCAAAATTTGCATTTATCCACGAACCCGGGTACAGCCAATCTAATTTTTTCATTGAAGAAATTGGATGTGCAGAAATTTTTCGTTTTGGATTTCCGTAAATATATTCACTCATCGTTACAGTACGTATTTCTCCTGTTTCGTGAAGTTCACTTAACTGTGTGTAGAGGTGATGTAAAAATTCTTTTCCATCATTATCATATTTATAATGTTCCCACGCATTTTCTCCATCTAAAATTACAGTAAGGAGTCGTTCTTCGTTTTCTTGTTGCGGAATGTATTTTCGTAAATTTTCTATAAAATCCTCCGCGGCATTTTTTCCTTCATAATGTTGATAGGTGAATCCGATTTTATCAGAAAATTCTGTATCACGAAATACTATTGCAAGATTTTTTTCTTCTATTTTATAGGGATAAATTTTTTTCGAATTATGTGGTGTGGAACGATGGAGAATTTTTTCATCGGTCGCAATCCACTCAATATTATTTTCGGTAAAAATTTTTACAACATCGTGAGAAACGGAACCTTCTGCGGGCCACATTCCTATAGGATATTTTCCAAATATTTTTTTGTAATAGTTTGATGCCATTGCTACTTGTGCATGTGCATCTTGCGGATAGAAAAATTGATGAGGCATTGGGTCATGCGGCTGACAAATTTTTGCTTCATCACTATTATAAAGTAACGGAAGGATTGGATGATAAAATGGTGTGGTAATGATTTCTACTTGTCCACGATGTGTTTTGTGATTGTAGAAAAGTTTTTTGTGAAGTGGAATGATGTTTGCACAAATTTTATAGGTTTCAGCAATGATTCTATTGCAATGTTTTTCTGTAATGTGTTTGGGAAGAAGTTCATATTTTCCATCTTGTTTTTGAATAACAAGGTCTGTTATATCAACCACACTTCCATCAATAAGTGTTATTGGTTGATGGAGAAAATCAGGGTCAAAATGTACAAGATAAAAGTAAAAGATAATTTTTCTGAGTTCTTCTTCTGTAAAATTTTCTTTTTTAAGATTTCGTTTTTTGAGTTCTTGATATTCTGGAAAGCGTGCCATTTGTATTTCTGCCGTACTAAAAGCATTCCACGCTTTGTAGAGTAAAAATTCTTTATCTCGTTCTGTGAATTGTGATTTTAATGCAATATCAATCCAAGGGTCTGTCTTTCCTTCCCATTGTGCAAAAAATTTTTTTGTATCGACAGTATTTTTTTTTGTATCAACAAATGGTTGCAGGCGTTCTACATAATATTTTTGTAATTGTAAAAGCAGCGATGAACTGAAATTAACGGTGTAATGTAATGACGGATATTTTTGAATGATTGCCGTCATATCATAATAATCTTTTGTGGCGTGTGTGCGTACCCATGGTGCTTGAAGTTGGTCAAGTGCGGGGTCTAAATATAATGGTTGGTGTTGGTGCCAGATGAGATTGAGGTAGAGCATGATTTTTTGACCTTGATTTACAAGATTAGCAAGATTTATAAGATTTTGATTGTTTGACCGGGATTTACGGGATTAGTAAGATTTGTTTAACCGTGATTTTTGTTTTTTGTCTACTCCAACAATGATGGACTAAAAGTCTATGATTGATTTCGATTTCTAATACAAAAATCATATAAATCATTCTTATCATTTTATCATAGTAAAAATTATTTTCATCATAGTTTAATATGAACACATCAGCAAATTCTTTTGTTCCTATGGTAGATTTTGGAATGTTGTGATTAATAAATTTCTCTTTACTGGATTCCTGCTTGCGCAGGAATGACTCTTTTTTCTTTTCATAGAATGGTTTTACAACCATTCCTACAATCTATGAGGTCATGTCCCGAAAAATTGGGACATATTACAACATACGATGACATTGATTTCTGATTATACAAAAATCATAGAAATCATTTAATCATAGTTTAATACGTTTAATGTGAACGAATATATTGTATCAGCACGTCTGCAAATTCTTTCGTTCCTATGGTAGATTTTGGATTGATGTCTTTAGTAACATTTTTTCCTTCTTTCAATGTTTCTTCTATTGCTTTGTAAATTTTATCTGCAGCAGTTTTTTCTCCTAAATAATTTAACATCATTGCTCCTGCGAGAAGTACGGCGGATGGATTGGCAATATTTTTTCCGGCAATATCTGGTGCACTGCCGTGAACGGCTTCAAAAATAGCAGCATTTGTTCCAATGTTTGCTCCTGGTGCCAAACCAAGTCCGCCAACTAATCCGGAACATAAATCCGATAAAATATCTCCAAACAAATTTGTCGTTACAATCACATCAAATTGATTTGGATTGAGTACGAGTTGCATTGCCATATTATCTATTATAACATCGTTGCATTGAATTGTGGGAAATTCTTCTGCGACTTTTTTTCCCACTTCTAAAAAAAGTCCGCCAGTAAATTTGAGAATATTTGCTTTGTGAACTATGCTTACTTTTTTGCGATTGTTTTTTTGTGCGTATTCAAATGCAGCACGAACAATTCTTTCTGAACCGTAACGAGTAATTATTCCAATAGATTCCGCAGCACTTTTTTGGGCATCAATATAATGTTCTATTCCAGAATAAAATTCTTCAATATTTTCGCGAAATACGACAAGGTCAACATTTTCATATCGTGAAGGTACGCCTTGAAATGATTTTGCTGGACGAAGGTTGATGTATAAATCAAATTCTTTTCGCATTGCTACGTTGACACTGCGAAAGCCCTTTCCCAATTGTGTGGTGAGTGGTCCCTTTAAAGCAATTTTATTTTTGCGAATGGATTCTAATGTTTCTTCTGGCAAAGGGTCTTTATATTTTTCTACTGCTGCCATCCCTGCTAATTTTTCTTCCCACTGAATTTTTACTCCTGTGGATTCAATGACACGAATGGTTGCCTCTATAATACTTGGTCCTATTCCATCTCCTGGAATGAGTGTAATGGTATACATTTTTTTCTCCTAAATTTTTGGTTACAAAGTACTAAATGAGAAATGGAATTCCAAACAAGTAAAAAATCTTTTATATTGATTATATTTTAACAAAAAAAATACTTATGCAACATTACGAACTTGGCATTGCGTGGAATTGGAAATATGATGAAGATTTTGTTCGAGGTCTTGAACACGAATGTGCTGCTGTTGGTGTAACAACCTACCGAGTGGAATCTCACAACGTTAAAGAAACATTGCAACTTCTGCGAACCAAAAAAATTTCTTTTGGTATGTATTTTGACCGTGCTTCTGATGATGGAGAAGAATTTCAACTCATCAGCAATTACGTGCAAAAAACAGAAATCCCTATTATCAATAATTATGATGCAGTTGAACATGCAAAAGATAAAGCCACAATGCATTTGGAACTTCTTTCTGCAGGTATTCACACTCCCTACACAATTATTATTTCTCCCTATAATAAAAAACAAGAAGTTGAGTTTACTATTTCTGAATTGGCGGCGTTAGGAAGACCGTTTATTATTAAGCCCGCAAATACTACTGGCGGCGGAATTGGTGTGGTGATGGGTGCGGAAACATTAAAAGATATTATCAAAACTCGTCAACATCATAAAAATGATAAATATCTTTTACAAGAAACAATGTATCCTGTTATTTTGGATAATAAACAGGCATGGTTTCGGATTTTTTATGCATTTGGAGAAATTATTTTGTGTTGGTGGGATACACAAACTCATCGTCATACTATTGTAACTTTTGAAGAAGAGCAAAAATTTGCTCTTTCTCCATTGCGTTCTATTCTTAAAAAAATTCAACGAGTGTGTAAGTTAGATTTTTTTTCTTCGGAAATTGCGTTGGTAGAAAATGGGAAATTTGTTGCTATTGATTACGTGAATGAAGTTTGTGATATGCGATTACAATCCAAACATTTTGATGGTGTTCCGGATGATGTTGTGCTGACAATTCAACAAAAACTTGCGGTGTTTGTGAAGAAGAAAAAATAATTTTTTATCATTAATAACTCTTCGCTGCTTTCAATGTATTTACCAACAACATTGCAATTGTCATTGGTCCAACACCTTTTGGTACAGGTGTGATTGCACTAGCAATGTGTTGCACTTCTTCAAAATGAACATCTCCAACAATTTTATAACCGGATTTTGTTGTTGGGTCTTCCACTCTATTAATTCCCACATCAATAACTACTACATCTTTTTTTACCATTGAGGCAGTAATCATATTTGGTTTGCCAACAGCAGCAATGAGAATATCCGCTTGTTTGGTGTAATAAGAAATATCTTTTGCCGCAGTGTGTGCAATGGTAACAATCGCATTACACCATTCTTTTTTTTGCACTAATATATTGGCAATTGGTTTTCCAACAATATTACTTCTTCCTACCACTACAATATGTTTTCCGGATGGATTGATGTTTGTGCGTTTCAGCAATTCTATAATTCCCGCCGGTGTACATGGATGATATGTGTCTAATCCGATGACGAGTTTTCCAACATTGATAGGATGAAATCCGTCAACATCTTTGTGCGGTACAATGGCTTCAATAATTTTTTGTTCGTTGATGTGTTGTGGTAGTGGTAATTGAACTAAAATTCCGTGAATGCGTTTATCATTATTTAAATTTTCTATTTTTGATAATAATGTTTGTTCAGAGATTGTTGCGGAAAATTTTTCGGTGAGTGAATAAAATCCGACTTCTTCACAGGCTTTTCCTTTACTTCGTACATACACTTCTGATGCAGGGTTTTCTCCGACAAGAATAAAGCCCAAACCGGGAGTTATTCCTTTTTCTTTTTTGAATTGTTTTGTTTCATAACGAACTTCGTTACGAATTTCTTCGGCGATGGATTTTCCATCTATAATTTTTGCCATGTGGTGATATTTTATGGGAACGGATTTGCATCCGTTCCTACATTTTTATGAAAGGTACGACATTGATTTTAGTGCGGCAATTCTTTTTTTGATTGGTGGGTGTGTTCCAAAAATTTCTGAAAGAAATCCCTCTTTTTCGTTCAACTTACTTCCTATAGGGTCTGCAATACACAAATGTGCTGAACCAGTTTTTATAGATTGTGTTGGTGAAACTGCGTTTTCAATTTTTTCTAATGCGGATGCAAGTGCTGCGGGATTGCGTGTTAATTCTGCAGCGGAAGCATCTGCCAAATATTCCCGCTTGCGAGAAATTGCCATTGCCATTACTCTTGCAAGAATTGGTGCAAGAATAATACTAAGTAACCACAATGCTAAAACAAGTATTCCTAATGCACCACCATTATTTTTTGAAGACGATGACCGTCTACTTGATGAAGAATTTCTTCCATACAACATTCCTCTTCTAGAAAAATCAGAAAGTAAAATAATTGCTCCAACTAACGCTGCAACCACAGTCATCAAACGAATATCATAATTTCTGATGTGACTCATTTCGTGAGCAATAACTCCTTGCAATTCTTCTCTGTTAAGAGTTTTCAATAATCCCTCTGTTACTGCTACATAACTTTTTTCTGGATTTTTTCCTGTGGCGAATGCATTTGGGTCATCATCAGGAACAATATACACTTGCGGTCGAGGAAGTCCCGAAGCAATACTCATTTCTTCCACAAGATTGAGAACGAGTTTATGTTGTGGATTATTTGGATTTGCCGGCATTGCACCTGTTGAACGCAACACCGTACTTGCTCCATTTTGCAAACTCCAAAAAGCAGAACCTGTTCCAACAAGGACAGAAATAAGTGTTGCTAATGGTAATGATGTTCTTTCCATAATTTGATATTGAACATCAATTCCAAAACCAATGAAACATAAGAAAAGTATAAATAATACCATTATCACAATAGTAAGACGTTTATTGCGTGCTTGTTGTTCGTAAATGTTTAAAGAAGTCATAGTTTTTATTTTATACTTGTCATCCCGCAATAGCGGGATAACAAGTCTTCGCTTAAATTATTTTCTCATGGATAAATTTACTGTTGGAACTTCACGCTCTGCTTCTACTTTAATTTCAAAAAGTTCTGCTGCTGTAAAACTAAACATTGATGCAATAATATTTCCCGGAAATGTTTGTTGATTAATATTAAATTTCGTTGCTATATCATTATAAAATTGACGTGCAAAGGAGATTTTGTTTTCTGTAGAAGTAAGTTCTTCTTGCAATTTTGTAACGTTTTCGTTGGAACGTAATGCAGGGTAATTTTCTGTTACCATAAATAATCGCGAAAGTGCAGAACTTAATTCGCCTTCTTTTTGTGCAGAATCTGCAACACCAGTTGCTCCCACTGCCATTGCTCTGGCTTTGATAACTTTTTCCAACGTATCTTGTTCAAATTCCATTTGCCCTTTTACAACGTTCACAAGATTTGGAATTAAGTCGTGCCGACGTTTGAGTTGCACATCTATTTGTTTCCATCCATTAGTGGTTTGATTTTTTAATGTAATGAGTTTATTGTATTTCATAACAACCCATACAATAAGAAGAAATACTACGACGATAGGTAAAATGAGAAAAAGCATTGTGTTACTCCTTTCTATATTATATTGTGTTTTTTGTTTTATAATGCAATCCTATGACACCACAAGGAAATTTTTTTGTTTTTTGTAAAATAAGAGGTATTGAATTTTTTCTCTTTGGAAAAAGTGGTTTTCCTTTTCCAAGAATAATTGGATTGACAAACAACCAATATTCATCTATTAGATTATATTGTATAAGTGATTGAACTGCTGTTGGACTTCCAAAGATAAGTATATTTTTTCCTTTTTTATTTTTAAGTGTTTGTATCTCCTGAGAAATATTTTTGCTTAAAAAAATAGTTTTTGGATTGAGAGAATTTTTGAGTGTTTTTGAAAAAACTATTTTACCAACTCTATTGTACCATTCAGAATGTTCAATATCATGTTTAGAAGCATCTTTCTTGCTTCCAGCAGTGGGCCAATAATTTTCCATCATTTGATATGTTATTCTTCCATATAATGCAGTATCAGCGTTTTGAGTAAACGTTCCGACAAAATCAAACATTTCATCATCCAATGTAATCCAATCCATTTCTCCATTAGGTCCAGAAACGAAACCATCAAGTGTGATGTGCATAGAAACAACTATTTTTCTCATAATGATTCTGTGTATTTTTTAAAATTATTTAAAATGGATTGCCATCCTTGTTTTTGCATTTCTATTGGATTCGTTGCTTCGGCTTCAAATGTTTCAGAAACAAATATTTCGTTTCCTTTTTTTGTGAAAATAATTTTTACTTTTCTTTCATCACCCATTTCGTATGCAATAACTTGATGAGTTTTTACTTCTTCATACACTCCGCAAAAATCAAAACCGAAACTGCCATCTTTGGCTTCCATTCTATAAAGAAATTTTCCACCTACTCGTAAATCATTTTCTGCTTTTGGTGTATGCCAATCTTCTGAAGCATTATTCCATTTCATAATGTGTTTTGGGGTTGTCCAACTTTCCCACACTTTTTCTACTGGAGATTTGATGTGTACTTCTAGAGTGATTAATGTTTTTTGCATAAATTTTCTTAATAAAGAAATAATTGATTTTCACATTATACAAATTTATGGATGGAGTTTCAATGATAAAAAATATACTTTTATTTCATTATTCTATCTTGTATTTTAAAAAACATGAAAATAATTTTACTGTATTTCCGCCTTGCTTCCGTTCACATTGCCGCATTACTCTATTGTATTTTTGCTGGTGTATGTACACAAATCCCACTATTTAATTATTTGGGATATGAATTTTCTGCACTCCTTACCATTCCTACTGCATTTATTAGTGGAGTACTTACATTGTATTTTTTAAAATTTCATCTTACACAACCCTTCACTTATAAAAATTGGTTATTTGTTCTTCGAGATTATTTTATTGTTAATAGTATTTTACTTCTTATACCATTAACAATAATTTCTCTTAATGCATTGATAGTAAAGAATTGTTCTTTTACACAAGGAATCACTTATTATTTTCTTATTCCTTTTTGTACAATGATTTTTTGTGTTTCGTTATCACTTATCGTAAAAATTATTTTCAAAAAATCTATCATTGTCTATTGTGTTATAATAATTGCATTACTTTTTCACATTATTGCTATCACTTACACACAGCCCCAACTTTTTGCTTATAATTTTATTCTCGGATATTTTCCCGGAATTACGTACGATGAGGTATTAAGGGATATTTCTACTTTAATATTGTATAGAGAATTTACACTCATTGCTTCCCTTCTCTTCATAACTCTTTTTTTTCTTCTTTTACCATTATACACTTCACACCAATCTTTTTTTCAAACACTTAAAGATTTTTATCTTTCAAAAAGTTTTTCTTTTTATAGAGAAAAATTACATTTCAACGTTCCAAAAGAACAACAAATGTATGTTCGTAAAAAATTTTTTCGCAAACTTAAAATTCTTTCATTCATAGCAGTATTCTGTTTTTCTTCATTAATGGTGGGACATTTTATGAGAGATGAGTTAGGAATGGAATTTTCGGAAGAATATATTCAAGAACAATTAGGAAGAAGAACTGAATCCGACCATTTTATATTGTATTACTCACCGCAAAAACTTTCTGCGGGTGAATCTAAAATTGTAAAATCTGAAATGGAATTTCATTATCAACATGTCAAAGAACATTTACAAGAAAAATTATCTCCACATAAAAAAATTTCTGTGTATATGTATCCTGATAATGAAACAAAGAAAAAATTTATTGGAACATCGACAACAAATATTGCTAAACCATGGAGAACTGAAATTCATGTAACTGTCACTTCCTTTGAAGAAACTTTTCGACATGAACTTGTTCATATTCTCGCAGGAAATTTTGGATTGCCGTTGATTAACGCAAGTCCACGAATGGGGTTAAATGAGGGATTAGCATCAGCAATTGCTTGGGATACTGAACCATTTTCTGCTCATGAATACTGTTCTGCACTTTTACGAGAAGGTGCTTTGGAAAATATTCATTCACTTTTTACTTACACTGGTTTTTCTTCTCGGCAAAGTTTTTTTGCTTACACTGTGGTTGGTTCTTTTTCAAAATATCTTATTGAACAATTTGGTATCAAACATTACAAAAAAATCTTTAGTTCTGGGAATTTTTTTGTGGAATATGGAACACCATTAGATAGTCTTATAAGTGATTGGAAATTATATTTACAAAATATTGATAATTCGCAATTACCAACGGAAACTATACGAACATTATTTTTTCAACAATCTATTTTCTATAAAACATGTGCTCGTGTTACAGCAGAAAGAAATGTTTCAGGAATTACTGCTCTTCGTGAAAAAAAATATCATGATGCGGAACTGTATTTTTCTTCATCATTTGATGATGCTGCAACAGAATTTTCTTTTCGTGGAATGTTACACTCTTTAATAGCACAAGAAAAGTATGATGAAGTGATTAATAGATATGAATCTTTAGATGAAAATTCTCAATTACGATACAATCCTGCAATATTATTATTGGTTGGAGATGCATTGTGGTTTCAAGGAAGTATTGAAAAAGCAGAAAAATATTATCAAAAAATAAAAAGTCTAAATATTAATTTTTCTTTTAATGAAGTGGCAACAGTTCGTTCTTTGCTTATAAAAAATGATAAATTCTCTTTCATGAAAAACTTTTTTTATGGTGGATTTCCCGATTCTCTTCGTATAAATTTTTTATTAAAAAATTCAAAACAAGATTCTTCTTTTATTTTTTATCTTTTAGGAAAAGAATTATTTCAGCAAAAAAAATATTTTCAATCAATTATTTTTCTACAAAAATGTAAATCTCTATTGAGAGATACAACTTTATTATACGAAGCAACTTTGATGCTCGCAAATATATTTTATAAATTGGAAGAGTATGAAAAAGCAAAAATGATGTTTTGGGAATCAAAAAATTACGTTCGCCAAAAACATCATTCTTTTTTAGAAGAAAAAATTGAGTTGTGTGAGTGGATGATAATCAGTAGTCAGTAGTCAGTAATCAGAAAACTGGCATGACATTTTCTTTAAAAAAAACTTCTCGAATTGTTTTATAAGTTGAATCTATCTCTAATGGTTTCAAAATATATCCTGATACTCCTAAAGCAACAAGTTTTTTTACAATGTTTTTTTCTCCAACAACACTCATCACAATCACTGGTATTTTTGCATATTGGGGATTTGCTCGTAATTGTTTCAAAAATTCCACTCCATCCATCATTGGCATTTTAATATCCAATAAGATTATATCAGGATTTTCTTTTTTAACAAGTGTTAACCCTTCACTGCCATTACTCGTCTCTAATGG
>CALETH010000026.1 GCA_937920105.1 uncultured Bacteroidota bacterium | reverse complement strand
TAAAAACAAAATATTTTTCTCCATGATAAAAAAAATCTTTTACATATTTCTACTTATTCTTTTTGCTGGTGGAATATTTTTCTACATCACCAAAACTTCTCATAAAATTGATACACTTATTATCAATGCTAAAATTTATACTGTTGATGAAAAAAATACCGTTGCAGAAGCCATAGCAATTCGAGGAAACAGAATTGTTGATGTTGGTTCTTCACAAAAATTAAAAGAAAAATATAATGCTGTAACAATTATTGATGCAAAAGGAAAAACTATCGTTCCCGGTTTTATTGATTCTCATGGACACATTAGCGGGTTAGGAGAAAGTGTAACAGAACTCAATCTTGTTGGAACAACCTCATCATCTCAAATTGTAAAAATGGTTGCAGAAAAAATTTCAACACTAAATAATAGTAACTGGATTCGTGGGCGAGGATGGGACCAAAATGATTGGCAGACAAAAACAAAAGAAAAACCATTTCCCATCGCAGCAATGTTAGATTCAATTTCTCCAAACAATCCTGTAATTCTTTCTCGGATTGATGGACATGCAATTTGGGTCAATTCCAAAGCAATGGAAATATGCGGAATCATCAATGAACTCCCAATAGAATTAAAAAATATTGAAGGCGGAAAAATTCTTGTTGATGCAAAAGGAAAGCCCACTGGAGTTTTTATTGATAATGCAATGAATCTTATTCTTTCACATCTTCCGCCATACACAGAAGAAGAAAAGCAAAAATCGTTTGAACTTGCTTTTCAAGAATGTCTAAAAGTTGGTATAACCAGTGTTCATGATATGGGAATTGATGAACAAGAATTTGAATTATATAAAAAATTATACAAACAAAATAAATTACCAATTCGTATTTATGCAGCAGTTGGTGGAGTTGGGGAATTGTGGAAAAGAATGTTGAATGAAAAACCATTCATCAATAATACATTCACCGTGCGAGCAATAAAACTCTATATGGATGGTGCATTGGGTTCTCGCGGAGCAGCATTGATTGAACCATATTCTGATGACCCAGCCAATCGCGGATTAACAATTACTTCATTTGATACACTTGTTGCAATTTCAGAACAAGCAGTGCAAAATGGATTTCAAGTTTGTACGCATGCGATTGGAGATAGAGGAAATAATATTGTCTTAAATGCCTACGAAAAAATA
>CALETH010000025.1 GCA_937920105.1 uncultured Bacteroidota bacterium | reverse complement strand
TTGGTCATTGACTTACAAGTTATTTTATATAACTTATCTAGTCAAGCCCCATAAATTATAATATACCTTTATGAATAAAATCAAAAATCTTTTTACCAATTTTTACATTATTTACATCAACATTATTTGCTTTAGAGCGAGCAACTTTAATTGCTTCTAATAAATTATCTATACGACGTAGTAATTCGCTTTTTTGAGTAAATGGAATACGACCGGAAGTATAAACTGTTTCATACTTCCCTATTTGAAAATCTAATTGAAGCAATTCTGTTTGTGCAGGGTGTTCTTTTGTTGCTTCATATTTTACGACAACTTTAGGGCGTTTTACTGAGCGAAATTTTACTTCAGGTTCAGTTTTATAAACACCTTGTTGAGTATCAAAATTCCATTTAAACACAGGGTCTAAAATCGGTAACTCTGCGTACATCTCACGAATTTTTGTAATTTGCGATTCAAGAGATAATAACGATGTTGCAGAAAAAATTCCTAAACTTTCACCATTAACAACTAGTTCTGCTTTTGCAACACCAGAACAATTAGTTTCCTCTTTAGAAATATTAGCATCCATTGATTGAACTATATCTGCCAAAACTTCTTCCAATTTACCTTTTACAGTGGTAACCATTTCTTTTACTTCATCTGGAATTTGTTCAGAATCTTCTTCCATCGGAAGATAACGTTTAACCATACCATCAAAGTAAGCAGTCTTCTTAGTAAAAGTATTAACTGTTTCGCCTATTGATTTTACAACTTTATGTTTACGGTCTTGCTCTATAGCAAGAAGTTCGTGTAGTTTGTTAGACATAACCTTCCTTTTATTATTATATTGTTTTTAGAATAGTGAATATAAAAATTAATTTTTACCTTTTCAACACAAAATCCACTTCATACATTTTGTATGAAGTTTCGTGCATTCCTAATTTTGCATAGACAGATTGAGCAACAGTATTTTCCTTCTCTACATACAAACGCAATCCACAAATAGTATCAGATTTTTGTGATTCCCCTTTTATGTATTCGTACATTTTTTTGAATACACCAAATTTTCGATATTCTGGTTTCACATATACACTTTGAATCCACCAAAACGTACCATTTCTCCAATCACTCCACTCAAACGTTATCATTAACTGACCAACGATAATATTCTCTATTTCTGCTACTACATAAAATCCTTTTGAAGAATCCTGTAATAATGCCTCTACCCCACTTAATACTTTTTTGTTATCAAGTTGAATGTGTTCCGTTTCTTGAGCCATTGCACAATTAAATTCTGCAATAGTTTTTGCATCATGCAAATTTGCTTTTCGGATTTGGATGTTCATTTATTAACTAAAGTTACGTAAGATATTATGGAATTAACGATTACATTACCGTACAGTCATTCCCGCATGTTTTTAGCGGGAATCCATGTTTTTTTGTGTTTTAAAGATATGGATGCCCGATGAAAACATTCGGGCATGACATTTTTTGATTTGGCTGATATTATAAATACCGAAGAAATTTATTTTTTTTATCTACTAAAATCATTTTTGGTTCAATCGGTTTATCTGTTAATTCAAAACCCATAATAATAATTTCTTCACCTTCTTTTATAAGGTGAGCACAAGCACCGTTCATACAAATAACTCCGGAGTTTCTTTCTCCTGCAATAACATAAGTTTCTAATCTTGCACCGGAAGTATTACTAGTAACCAAAACTTTTTCTCCTGGAAGAAAACCAACTTTCTCTATTAAGTCTACATCAATAGTAATACTGCCGATGTAGTTTAAATCTGCTTGGGTAACAATTGCTTTATGTATTTTTGAACGTAAGAGCCAGCGCATAAAAGATGAGAATAGATTGATTGTGTCTACAGATAAATTTTATTGGAATATAAAATTTAGTATATTTTTGTTACATGAACAACTCTTTTTCAAATCAAGATACTATTGCTGCAATTGCAACACCCTTCGGTGAAGGCGGAATTTCTGTTATTCGTGTGAGCGGAGAAAAATCTTTCGAAATTGTTGATGCAATTTTTAAGGGAAAAAATTCTATTCAATCTTCCCCATCACACACAATTCTGTATGGAAAAATAATTTCCAACCAAACAATTATTGATACAGTTCTTATTTCTATTTTTAGAAAACCGCATTCGTACACCGGGGAAAACGTTATAGAAATCAGTTGTCACGGCGGATATTTTACGGCAAAGAAAATTTTAGAAATTCTTCTTCAACATCAATTACGATTAGCAGAACCCGGAGAATTTACCCAACGTGCATTTCTTAATGGTAAAATGGATTTATTGCAAGCAGAAGCCGTTGCGGATATTATCCACTCAAAAACAGAACAAGCACATAAAACATCAATAGAGCAATTACAGGGAAGATTATCTCACTATGTAGAAGGGCTTCGTAATTCGCTTATAGAATTGTGTTCTTTGTTAGAATTGGAATTAGATTTTTCGCAAGAGGGAATAGAACTCATCCAACAAAAAACACTATTAAATAAGATTGATAGTGTTATAGAATCTATAAAGAAATTGCTTTCCACATATACTGCCGGAAAAGTTTTTCGGGATGGAATAAAAGTTGTTTTGGTGGGGAAACCCAATGCAGGAAAATCCAGTTTATTGAATATATTATTGAATGAACAACGTGCTATCGTAAGCGATATTCCCGGAACAACACGAGATGTTATTGAAGAAAACATCCTTATTAAAAACGTGTTGTTTAGATTGGTTGATACTGCTGGGTTGCGGGAAGCAGAAGATGTAATAGAACGAGAAGGTGTACGAAGAACAGAATTACAAGTTGAAAACTCTAATATTATTCTTTTATTGGTAGATTGTTCCGCTCTTCCAACAGAAGAAGATTTACAACTCTACAAACGAATAAAGGAAAAAGTAAAATCAAAAAATAATAATATTATGTTTTTGTATAATAAATCTGATATAGAAAATTTTGAATTTAAAACGCATTTTCAAGAAAATCCACACATCTATATTTCTTGTAAAACTGGGAAGGGAATAGAGGAGTTGAAAAACTTGTTGATTGATACAGCGATTCCAAACTATGATTCTTCGGTTTCAAGTATTCTTATAAATAATCTAAGGCATAAGAGTTTATTAGAAAGCACACTAAAAAGTCTTGCAAATGCAAAGTCTTCAATAGAACAGGGAATGAGTGGAGATTTTATTGCTGTTGATATGCGAGAATCATTAAATTACCTTGGAGAATTGATAGGAATAACTACTCCGGATGATATTCTTAATAATATCTTTTCTAAATTTTGTATTGGAAAGTGAGATGGATAGAGATTACAAAAGTTTTAAAAACTTTTGTAATCTTGGAATTTTTTTCCATAACCCATAGTCAAAACCAAAAATGTTTCACGTGAAACAATGCTCATAAAAGAACCTTCAAAATATTACGATGTTATCGTTGTTGGTGGTGGACACGCCGGCATAGAGGCCTCATTGGCATCTTCAAGAATGGGGTGTTCAACACTCCTTATTTCCTTAAAAGCCGAAGCAATCGGAAGGCTTTCCTGTAATCCAGCAATTGGTGGAACAGCAAAAGGACATTTGGTAAGGGAGATTGATGCACTTGGTGGAGAAATGGGAAAAATTGCTGATGCAACAGGAATTCAATTTAAGATGTTGAATACCTCAAAAGGTCCAGCAGTGTGGTCACCACGTTCTCAAAATGATAGAGACCTTTATGCACAAGAAGCACAAAAAAGAATTTTTTCTCAAAAAAATTTGGATGTTTTGGAAGACTCTGTTTTTGACATCTCTATAGAAAATGATTGCATTAATGGAATACAAACTCGCAACGGATTTTCCATCAACTGTCAGTCACTTATACTTTGTGCTGGAACTTTCCTTAACGGACTTATGCATACTGGAACAAAAAATGTAGAAGGAGGAAGGTACGGAGAAAGTGCTGCAAAGGGAATAACTGAACGTTTGATTGAAAGTGGCTTTATTTTTGGTAGATTGAAAACAGGAACGCCTCCACGAATAGATTTTCATAGTATAGATTTTTCGTTGGTGGAAATTCAAGAAAGCGACAATCCACCAAAACCATTTTCATTTCAAACAAAAGAAATTACCAACAAACTTATTCCGATGTATCTCACCTACACCAATGAGAGCACACATAAAGTTTTGGAAAAGGGTTTTGACCGTTCGCCGATGTTCACTGGAAGAATTAAAGGAGTAGGTCCGCGATATTGTCCGTCTATTGAAGATAAAATTTTTCGATTTGCAGAAAGAGAACGTCATCAAATATTTCTTGAGCCGGAAGGATACAATACCAACCTTGTTTATGTGAATGGATTTTCTACAAGTCTTCCGGAAGAAATTCAATATGAAGGATTAAAAACAATTCCGGGTTTGGAAAGTGTAACAATGCTACGTCCCGGCTATGCGGTAGAATATGATTTCTTTCCACCAAATCAATTGCATTATACTTTAGAAACAAAACTTCTTAACGGACTTTTTTTTGCAGGACAAATTAATGGAACTTCCGGATATGAGGAAGCAGCAGGACAGGGTTTAATTGCAGGAATAAATGCTGCACTGAAAGTGCAAAAAAGAAAACCATTTTCTTTAAAACGAAGCGAAGCTTACATTGGTGTTATGATAGATGACCTCATCAACAAATCTACTGATGAACCCTATAGAATGTTCACCTCACGAGCAGAACATCGTCTTATTTTACGCCAAGATAATGCTGATAGAAGATTGATGAAATTGGGAAATGAACTTGGACTTATTTCTGATGAATGGCTGAAACGATTGGAAGAAAAAGAAATCGCAATTCAAGTTGGACGGGAATTTTTAGAACGCACACAAGTAAAACCATCAATTATTAATGAAACACTTCTTGCAAAAAAAGAATCACCAATAAGTGAAGATGAAAAATTTTCTAAAATTTTAAGAAGAACAAATATTACTATTGATGATATTGTGAAAGTTATTACTGATGAAAAAATACAAAATATTTTTTCTGAAAAAGAAGTCTGCGAACAAATTGAAATTGATGTAAAGTATGAGGGCTACATTGCACGTCAGTATGAGTTGGTAGAGAAATTTGTAAAATTGGAAGAAACAAAAATTCCTACAAATTTTGATTACAAAAAAATTCCTTCCTTAAGCAATGAGGGAAAAGAACGATTGCAAAAAATTCAGCCGTATTCTTTGGGGCAAGCCTCAAGAATTTCCGGTGTAACGGCAGCGGATATTTCTGTATTGAGTGTGTATTTGAGAGGATAGGAGATAAAAAATGTTTCACGTGAAACCATATGCAAAAATACAAAAATAAAACAAATTTTTTATCGCAAAATATTTTAGTATATTTTTAATCTGTCAATGCAAATTTTTCTATATACATTTAAAGTGGTATAGTTTTTTAGTTTATAGAAAAAAATTATAACGTTTTTGAATTGTAAAGCGAAATGTTATTACATGAAAATTTAGTAGGGTAGGGAAGGAGATTCAATTACTTCGATAAGATTTTAAAATCTATAAGAAATTGTACAATAAATATTTCTTGTAGAAATTGTTTCGTCGGTACGAGAAACATCTTTTATAAGAGAAGTGTAATTATTATGATAGGTTTTTGTGGAGCCAAAAACTCCGGCAACATCTAACAAAAGATTATCTTGCAATAAAATCCCTACACCACCGGTGAATGCTGTGTAATCAAAATCGTTTGGGTCATTCTTAAATGCTGATGGGTTTTTCATATAACCAACACGTATGCGAATTGGATTACTGATTTGTGAAATTTCATATTCTATTCCAAAACGATAATTGATTACTGAACGAAATTTTTTTGATAAGGCAGAATTTTCTTTCACTAAATCATCATTACTTGTCCACGCCATTTGAGTCCAATCAGTATATTCAATATCTCCAGCAAGAAGTAGATTTGGTATTGGAAATACTGAACCACCAAATCCAAAAGTCCACGGTCCATTAACTCCGTACGAATTTTTTGCTTCGTAAGAATATTTTTTTTTGACTGTAGATGGTATATTGTTATCATCAAAAACACTTTCGCCAGCATCACTATAAGTTTCTTTTATGGCAATACCTGATGTTTTGATGGTGAAACCGAAGCGTGCCATTTCCATTCTATACATTAATCCAAAAATAAAACTTGCTCCGCTGAGTTCATCTTCAATTTTACTATCGTAATAAAATTTATCAAACTTATAAACTGCTGAATCTGTATTGGTAATTGGTTGTGAAAATTGATAGATATTTTTTGTGTCTTCCTCTTTATAATTTCTTATATATTGATAATTTCCAGAAATTGCATTGAGTGTTATTCCAAAGGAAATATTTTCTGCAACATCAATTGCTCCGGAAAACGCCAGTGCATTTTTTCCACCGCTTTCTTGCACTTCTCCACTTTGCTGAACATTATTTTGAATTGGTGTAAATACTGTTCCATCATTATATTTGTTGACAAGATAAATATTAAATGGAATATCATACGTATCATTTCCATCAATAAGTGTTGGAATGATAGAACTTTGTTCATTGAATCCATTGAAAGAACGTGTTTTTGCAAAATCTGCTATTCTATTATAACTGATGGCAAATACTAAACTTCCTTGCACTGTGGGAAATGGAAATACTACACCAAAATTATTAAGTGATGTTGAAGATTTATCTGCTGTAGTTTTTTGTCCAAGAAAATTTACTGCGTTTGTATAATTGTTGATACTTAATCCGCCAGCAATTTCTAAACGCCGCATTTGTGCAAGTCCCGCAGGATTGTAGTGTGTTGCGGAAAAATCATCAGCAACGCCAATGTAGGCACTACCCATTCCTAAGGCTCTTGCTCCGAGAATATTTTCTTGTTGAGAAAATCGTAATGCGTCTTCAGAAAATTGTGCGTGAATGGTGAAAGAATGCAAATATATTATTGTAATTAAAATTAATAATTTTTTCATAATATTTTATTTTTAGATTATCTTGTATAACTATGAATTCTCGCTTTCGAGACTGTGTAAAAATTTGGCTGAAGCCGTTATGGTTTCTCATTCTTTCCACGACCTAAAGGTCGTGGCTATTTTTTATTGTCTTTTGTAAAATCATTGTAATCTTAAAAATCATTTAATCATAGTTTTAGATTACGTTATTCATTTCCTCGTGTAGAACCACTTCTTCGTTTTGGAGTTTCTTTTTTTTCTTCTGTTTTTGTTTTTTGTACTGTTGTTTCTGAGGAAACGTTTGATGTTGCTGGCGTAACGGAGGTTGATTTATTAGAATCTTGAGAAACAGAACTTGTTGCTGTTGTTGTGCGAGCCCGAACTTCATCTCCACGAGTATTTCCTGATGTGCGTAGTCGTTCAGTATTTTCTGTTGGTTTTGCATCTGTATTATGTGTTGCTGGAGTTATTGTTGCTTGTGGTTGCACTACAAAAATTCCATTCCACCATGGTACGCTTGCTGTTGGATTTCTCCATCCGTACGGGTCTATGCTTAAACCATGTGCTGTTCGCAAACCAACACTGTTCATATCAAAATATCGGTCATCCAATTCTGCTTGGCTGTGGCATGATGTGCAGTTTTGATTATAATCAAGTTCGGAAATGGAAGAACCGCTTGCTGTATTGTAAGATGGTGAATAGTCTGTTGCTTCGGAAGATGTTAAAAGAACGGTGTAACATCCAGCAAAAGTTATTCCCACAATAATTATGCTTCCCAAAAATATTTTTCTCATCGAGAATCTCCTCGCTTTCGTGTTCCAGAATTAGAACCTTCAGAACGTGTTCGTGTTTCACTATTTTTGGGTGATGATGTTTTTTGAGGTGGTGAAGAATACGATGACTCGCTTCGTTTTCTTGTACGATTTTCTTGTTGTGGTTTTTCTTCTTTACGCTGCCTTTGTTCAACATTTTTTTCAGAGCGTGAACGTGTTTTTGGTGATGGTTCACTTTCTGTGGATTGTGTTTTTTCCCACCATGGTGTTTCTTTTCGTACTCGTTGTGATGCATTTGTTGGTGATGTTGTTGTACTGGTTGCCGGATTTTCTGTTCGTGAACGTACGTTTGTTGTATTTTCCGGTTGTGCGTAGACAGAATTACGGACTTCTCTGTTTCTTTCTCCTTCTCTCATATTTCCGCTGGTACGTCTGCGATAATTTTTTTCGGATTCGTATGTATGGGTTCCGTAATAATAATTTTGGTGATGATAATAATTGTATGGATAATAGGTATGATGTCTATACCACCAATACGGTCTTGGATTATAAATAATTACTGTTGGATAATCGTAATAAGACCATTCATTATAATAATAGTAATCAGGATACCAGAAATCATTATGCCATTCTGTATACCAGCGTGTTCGGTAATTCCATCCATAATAATATGATGGTGAATAATAATGGAATGATGTTCTAAAACGGAATGCTCGATAATCATCATCAGCAAAATAATAATTGTTGATTGTGGTTGATGATATTTTTGTGTTGTTTGTACTATCGTCATCATATTGTTGTTCGTTTTCATCAGATGAACTATAATATTCTCTTTCTTCACGATTGGTTGCGAGTTGTGTGTAACAACCAAAAAATCCGTACGCACTAAGAAGAATTACGATATTTAAAAAGATTGTTTTCATGATTTTTCTCCCTCTATTTGTTTTTGATAAGCATCAGCAACAACTTTCCACACATCCATAAATAAAGAATCTTCATTTGTAGGATTATATTTACCGTATCGTTCTTCTGCAAGTTCCATTGCAGGTTTTGGGTCAGCACCATGTGCTATCAAAATTTTTACTATTTCAATGTATTCTTTCAATTCTTCATCTGTTATTAAAGCATCTGAGATGCAGAACATTACTAATCGTAATGGAGAATATGGTTGATATTTATATTCTACCATACCTTCATATTCTTCTTCTGGAATTTTATAATTTGCATCTGCTCCATTTTCTAATAAAAATTGTATTCTTCGAATATCACCATAGGAAATTGCTTTTATGAGTTGTTTATTTCTATCCATTGCATTTACAATGGTATCATAAACCTTTGTAAATGGTGTTTCGAAAAATGATGGATTATTTTTATAGGTAGAAAAAGCAAATTCTATTGCTCGTGTAGAATCAGCACCTTTCTCTATTAACATTTTTGCAACATCAGCATAGATATTCAAATTATCTTTTGTTAAGGATGGGCTACTGCTATTTTTTATTATTCTTTTTAAAAAATTACTCTCTGTATAAAATCCATAATTTATATCAATTCCTTTTGCAATAAGTTCTGTCATTTTTTCCGCATTTATTGTATCTATTGCTTCAATAAATTGTTCTTCTTTTGTATTATTTATTGCTACAAATATTTCTGCTTCTGAATTTTTTATGGCTTTTTCATATACTTCAAAGTCTGTTGTATAGATTCTCCGGTGTTTTGCATTATGTATTTTTTCCCAAACATTAAAAATATTTTCTGTTACAATATATTTTTTATACTGCCCTCCTGTAATTGTTTTAGAAATCATTTCTGCGGGAAAATCTTTTTTCTTCAAAGACGTGGAAATCTCACAACCAAGCATTACCGTATAATTTTTTGCATCATTTTTGTAGTTTGTATAAACACAATAAATTTTTGAATTTATTTTCCCCGGAATTTTTTCAATGATGTTTTGTGATAAAAATGTATTCCATAATTCTGCACTATCTTTTTTATAATTTTCTTCATCAGTATCCATAGCAATACCAAGAATACGAATGGATTTAATAGTAACAGTTTCCATTTCTTACAACCCTCTCACGTACTCTATTCTTATTACTCTATTTCCAACAGTAAAAATTTCTTGATTACGATTGATATTTTTTAAATCTATACCCAAAGTAAATCCATTTCCGAATGACCAACGAAGACCAGCATTTAAATATCCTTTTCCTCTTCCTAATGAACGCGGTCCGTTATCATTAAAAGCAAAATCATATTCTACTAATAAAGACATATCTGTTCCTAAAGATTTTTCAAGTCCTGTAAAGAAATTCAAATCTTTATCATCATCTCCACGTTCTAAACTCATGTTAATGCCTCCATGAAAAGCAAGGTTTCCAAGAAATTCATAATTTTTACTGGCTGTTGCGTAAAATCCTCTAGATTTAATGGTGAAACGGTTTGTACTATCTATATAGTGTTCTTTCCCTTGTGAATCAAATCCGAGAGCGATGGCTGGCATAACATCACTACCTTCATCAAACAAACGAAATTTTAATTGCACTCCGGGAAGTTTTTGCCATACGATTTTATCTGAACCAATAATGTGCGAACCACCATAAGCAATTCCAAAATTTAATCTTTCCAATGCTCCAGCGGAAAGTCCGATAAGCATTCCACCTTGTTGAAAAAAATCTATATCCAATGCAAAACCACCTTGATGTAATAAACCGGCAGTTGGTGTATCAATAATGTAACGTGGTTGAACATCTGATTCATCTCCTGCTGTGGTTTGTGCAATGGTGGAAATTGTAAAACTTAAAAATACTATTATTAATAAGACGTTTTTTGTTATCATAATGTTTCTTGTAAGAAATGAGTGGTTATTGTTATTTGTTCAATGTACATATTTTTTTATAAATACGATAGCCACGATAGTTTCGTGGCTGTGGTTATTACGTATAACCTGTGAGATTTTAAAAATCTCACAGGTTTTAGAAATTACTTATACAATGCTAACACTTCTTTAAGAATTTTTTTGATGGTGGTGATGGGAATATCTTTGTTGGGATGAATGAGCATGATTTTCATTCTTGCTCGTTTTTCTTGAAGAAGTTTTGGATGGTGAATTTTCTTTCCTTCAACGATTCCTAAATATGGTTGGTGATATTTTTTATGTGTCCATAAATAACAGAACATTTTTCCGTTGTAACAATAAAACGGCATTCCATATTTCCATGCTTCAGTGATATTATTATCACATTGAAGAATAATTTTTCTGAGTTCTAATAAGCAACTCTTTATTGGTTCTTCTTTTTGAAGAAAATAATTTTCTATTGGATTAAGCATATTTTTCCGTGAGACTTGTCAAGTTTTTAAAACTTGACAAGTCTTCTATCCATTATTTCACTGCAATAAAAATTTCTACTTCTGCATTTTCGGGATTTTGTGATTTTTCTCCATACACTTCAAAATCTGCTGTGTAGGTTCTTTTGATTTTTTCTTTCCAAATCTTTTCCCATTCTTTATAAACTATTCCTTCTTTCAAACTTCCTTTTGCAAGATATTTTTTATAGTTCCCACCGGAAATTGTTTTTCCAATCATTCCTTGAGGAATACTATCTAAAGAGGAAACTTTACAACCAAGTATTGTTGTGTAGGGCTTTGTATAATCTTTTTCGTAATCAGTATAAACAGAATAAACTTCTCCACCAATTTTATTGGGAATTTTTTGAATGATATTTTGTGATAAAAAGGTATTCCATAATTCTGAAATATCTTTTCCGGCTTGATTGTTTTCATTGGTTGTGCGAACAGATATTCCGATAATGTAGAAGGATTGGATATTCATAGTGTTTTCCGTTTTGTGAGATGTTAATAGAATAAGTGAAAAGATGTGATAGAATAATATTGTGAACATAATTATTTTCCTTTAAGTTCGTTACATAAATTTTTTGCTTGTTGTTTTAGTGATGGAGAAATTTTTCTCCAATCTTCGTTTTCAATTGCTCCAATTATTGCTGTGAACATATTGAGATTACAACGATGTGGATATGCTGTTGCTATTTGAATGCATGCATTTTCCCAACCAATTTCTTGCAACTGTTCAAGTGTGGTTATTCCAATTGATGAAATTTCTTGTGCAGTTTTTGGTCCAAGATTACGTGCTTGTTCTATAGGAATATCCATTATTTTTTTAAGAATTGATTTGTTTGTAATGTTCAAAAGATAAAACATTTTCAATCAAATTAAACAAAGAACTAAGTTTTGGGTCATTCATTACATCTTTTGCAGCATTTTTTGCATCTTCTTTAGTTTCCCAGAGACAATAATCTACAAATATTTCAGGGTTTTCAATAGATTGATGTGTAATAATGGATTTAAATCCTTTATATGTTTTTAATTGTTGATACATTTTAGGTTGATTTTGCAAAAATTCTTGCAGTTTATCTTTTTTAATTTTGAAAACTACAATTTCAAAAACTTGGTTGTTCATAAAAACTCCTTACTATAATTAGTGAATAACTGGATTCCTGTTTTCACAGGAATGACATTTTTTGTTCACTAATATAATTTCACAAAGTGACAACCTTATGTCATACCTGCTTTACAATGCTCAGCATATATTTGCCAATTAAATTTTCTTGGTGGGTAATGTTCTTCAAGAAGAGAAAACTCTTGCATTCTATCAACTCTAAATGCACGATAATCTTTTTTTAAGCGACACCATGCTACTAAAACCCAGTTTTCTTGTAGAGTGGTATATAATCCCAACGGCTCAATAATTCTGGTGGAAAATTCATTATTAAGAGAATGATAGGAAAGTTCTACAAGACGAAAATTGGTTATTGCTATTTGAATATCAATAATAACACTACTTCTTTGTTCTTGTGGAGGACGTGAACGAATAAATATTCGTTCTGCGAGAAGTTCGATTTTTTCTTTCGCTCCAGAACGCATTACAGCTTTGATTTTAGAAAGTGCTTTTTGGAAATAATGAACAAAAGAATAGTCTTTATTTTTAAGAATGAGTTGTTCTGCTGTGATGAGAGCGTTGGCTTCTGCTTCGCTCAGAGAGATTGGTGGAAGTGTGTACCCTTCTACTAATGAATATCCTTTTCCTTCTTTTGTATAAACTGGAATTCCGGATTGTTCCAATGTTCGCATGTCTCGATAAATTGTTCGTGCACTGACATGAAATTTTTTTGCTAATTCATTTGCTGTGACAATTCTTTTTGATTGTAAGAGTGTGAGAATTTCCGTTAAACGCGATAAGCGTGATTGTTCTTTTTCTTTCATAATAAAAATGAGACACTGATTTTTTTATGATAGTTATAATTTTCTGTGATAAAAAAAACAAAGGGATGGTTTTTCATCCCGCATAAGCGGGACAAGTCCATCCCTACAAATATTCGTACGAACAGAAAAATTTCTGCTCCTTACATACTTATCTACTTCGTTAACACCATTTTTTGGATTTCTGATTTTCCATCATATTCTAATTTTGTAAAATATATTCCGCTGGAAAGATTTCCTCCATTAAATTGAACAGTGTAAAGTTTATCTCCCTCTGCTATTCCAGAAAATAATGTTTGGATTTCTTCTCCATTGATATTAAACACTCGGAGTTTTACTGCTTTTGTTGAAGGTACAACAAAATTTACTGTTGTGGTGGGATTAAATGGATTGGGATAATTTTTATATAATCCATACTGTGTTGGAACTACTTTGGCAGAAATTGTTTTGCTTTCAGAAAATTTTCCATCATTATCTATTTGTCTTAATTTGTAAAAATATTCTCCATACGTATTGTGTGAAATAGTGTAACTGTAAGAATGCTTTACAGTACTGGTACCATTTCCTTTTACAAAATCTACTTTTTTCCACTCGCTACCTTTTGTTTTTTGGTAGATGTCAAAAGCGAGATTATTATTTTCTGTTGCTGTTTCCCAAAACAATGATACATTTCCATTATTAGATGATGCAGAAAATTTTGATAATGAAACTGGAAGAGGAATGCCTAACATTATCCATTGAGCAATGGTGCCTATTTCTTCGGCGGAAAGGTAAGGACCACCAGCAGGCATCTGAATAAGTCCCATATATTCACCTTTTAGTAATTGGTATAAAGGACTATTGGCTGTGTCATTGGCAACAACGGATTGTCCTGCAATATCACCACTACTATTTTTTACTGTAAGATAGGAACTCAAATCAACATTGTGAGTTGCAAAACCTGTATTATGACAATTTGTACAATGAGCATCAAAAATTGGTTGTATTTGTGTATTATAATCAATTTGCCCGTACGAAAAAGAAAAAATACCACATACGGCCAAAACGGTGAATAGTTGCTTCATAAAAAAAAACTCCTAAATAATAAATAAAGTAAACTGTCAAGGAATATACATAACTTGTAAAAAAAAACAAATTGTTATTTGATAAAAAACAAAGGGACGGTTTTTCATCCCGCATAAGCGAAACAAATCCATCCCTAATATACTCATCTACTTAAATACTTATATATTTATATATTTATCTACTTACACACTTATACACTTACATGCTTATATACTTATATACTCCACGACTCACATACTCACTTACTATACTTCGCTTTTTCTGTTTTTGTAAAATGAGAATATTCTAACATTTGTTTTCCTAAATCTAATGGATAGGAAACTTTTACATCCGTAATATTTTTTTCCGTATCATACATTGGCTCTAATTTCGGCATTACAAAACCAGTGTACACTGCTCTATCAAGATGTGCTACACGGTCTAATACTTCATCACGTAAGCCAGTATCGATTTTTAATCCGTACGTATCAACTAATTTTTTTGCAGCATCAAAATCTCCTTCAGATTTAATGCGTTGAATTTCGGATAATAGTTTTCCAACACCTTCTCTCATTTTTTGATAATCGGTAACTCGGAAATATGTTTTTCCATCTTTAGTCAAACGTTCAATACAATCGGTATTTTTGAATAGCCAATGAGCAATCAGTTGACGGTCTTTCATGTGGTCTTCTTCCAATTGGTCATGTCCTTTAGGAACACGCTGTAATTGAATTAATGATGCATTCCGAATTTCTCTATCATAGAGTGTTTTTGCTACTTCTTTATTGGGAATTGCTCCGAGTTCGAGCAACTTATCATCCCAAATATGCCAAAGCGAAACCAAATCTGCACGGGCTTCTTCTAATGTAGAATAATATCCTGGAAGTGCTTTTTGCGGGTCACCAATAAGTTTCGGGCTTACTTTTCCGGAAGCATGTCCCAATACTTCATGAAGTGCAGTGTGCATATTACCAGCAAGATTTCCATATTCCAATGCTCGTTGTACCTCTTCCTCGTTGTAAGCAAATTCTATAAGAATATCTTTTCCGCTGGATTTATCATTTGCGTCTTTAATATTGTTGAGTGAAACACTTTTGCTCCCATATTGTTCGCGAATATCTTGTTCATTCGGAAGATTGATTCCAATTGCACTGACTGGACCTGCATCTCCTGTTTCTACTACAACATTAATTACACTGGCTTTAAGCGGTTTCACATCTGTTTTTTTGTATTCTTCTGCCCAAGGAGTTTTGGATTCAAAATATTGTGCAGCGGCTCCGATTTTTTGAAATGTTTCTGTCAATTTTGGGTCTGCAAAATTAATAACAGATTCAAATTGTGCTTTTGCACCACGAGCATCTAAATACACTTCAATAAATCCATGAATAAAATCTATGCGAGATTGTGTTTCTTGAACCCACGCAATATTAAATTCTCTCCAATCATTCAAGTCACCCGTTTGATAAAAGGTGATAAGTTTTTGGATGACTTCTGCTTGGTGTGGATTGCTTGCATAATTTTTTGCTTTATCAAGATAAAAAATCACTGCACGTAAATCTTCAGCGTACATCCCTGCGGGAATTTTTCCACCGATGTATTCATTTCCTGCTCGATATATTTTTTCTATAAAATTTCCATTTTCTTTTACAAGTTTAGAATTGAGAGAATTTTTTTCTGCACCGGTTTTTGCCCATGCTTCTACCTCTGCATAATTTGCTCCTTCGTAAAGATTGTTAGCGCTTCCGGCAATCATATCTTCTCCAGGAGTTTTGTTGGTTTGGATTGGTTCTACAGTAATATCAAACATGATTGGTTGAAGACGAATGAGCATTTGTTCAAGTGTTTCGCTTTTTTTCAAAGAGATTTTTGCTCCATTTTTTTGTGCTTGTTTTACAGCTGTTGCAAATTCTTCAAAAGAACATTCGGGAACAAATTTTCTTGTATTGATATTATCATACATACAATTATTTACCCAAAATAGTTTTGTATATGTTTCTATTTTTGAAAATACATTTTTATCTATTCCTTTTGAGTGAGAATAAACCGCTTCAATCAAATCTCGTATTTCCAACGCATTACGATGACGTTGGTCAATAGCAATATCTCTTGCAACAATGGCAGATTGATAAAGATAATAGAGGAAAATTTTTTCTTTTGTCGTTAATTCTTCAAACCCATCAGCATATAATTGTACAATGCGAACGGGACCAACGTTACCCATTTGGATTTTTTCTAATGTGTATTTTCGTTCTTGGTGATTTTTTTTCATGGTTTTTTCTTTCTGCGAAAATGCAATAATGGTGAAGCAAAACATGAGTATAATTGCGAAAAGACGGGTTTGCATAGTAAACTCCAAAAAGTGAGAAATTTTGTTTACAGAATGTAAAAAATGGTGTAGTGAAAAACAATAAATACTCAAAAATTATGAGATTGTGATGTACGTCTCATTTTTCCATTTTTTAAGAAAAATTCCTTGATAAATAAAAAATAAAATAGGGGCTTGACTAGTTACTACCTTGATTTTTGTAAAAAAAGTTGAAGAAAGA
>CALETH010000024.1 GCA_937920105.1 uncultured Bacteroidota bacterium | reverse complement strand
GTGGCAGACAGCATTAGGATCTTTGAATTAGCTTGCTTAAATTCATTTTCTTTTTGTTCATCATTGATGTGAGATGGTGGAACAAAAAAAATCCCGTCAGTATCTACTTCAATAATTTGTCCATTTTCTTCTATAATTTTTTCCATTAATTTTTTTAATAGACGTTGTCCGGTTGTGGTTACCACATCTGCTTGTTTATAGTCACTAAATAATGCACGATAATATCCTAAATATCCATAAAAAGAGTTGATGAGAATTTTGAAAGAGGATTGAAGTGCATCTAACGAGATTTTTTCAAATTGATTTTTTTCTTTCTTCATTGCTCTTTTTGTTTCAAGCCGCAAAGTTGTGAGATGTTGAAGTGATGTTTGAAAAATCTGTAGTGTGTCTGTTGCTGGTGATATTTTTTTCGAAATCATGATGGATGGATACAGTGATTCAACATCAGCATGAATAATTGGTCCGAAAACACCAGTGTAAAAAATATCGGTGTAACCGCCAGTGGTTTGTGTTCCTTTTTCCGGTTTTGGAATTGAATGACGATGGTGAAGATATTCTCGCAAGAGCAGTGATTCTATTTTTGCGGCAGCACCTAAACGTGCAACGGTACCGTAATTGTACGGGAGCATTTGTGTGAGATAAAAACTACTCATGGAAAGTTTTTCGCTGATACCGCGTGTTTCTTGAACATCATTCAAAGCATATTTTTTGAGTGTTGCCGGCTCATTATCCCAATACCAAGAAATTTTTTCGCCAGAAATATAAGTGCGTTCTGGTGATGCGACTCCAAAATATTGTGCTGCGTATTTTAAACTGTGACTTTCCATTGCTCGTTTGGTCATATCATAAGATTGAACGAGCAGCCATGTATCAATAATGTGGCGTCCGGCAATTTCGTAATTGGTGTATTCTATTTCTTGTTCTGCAAATGATGTTGTTGCTTTGAATCCGCGTGGTGAACTTCCATCTCGTCCGATAGAAAATTCTATAGAAAGAAGTTCACACCGTTTTAGGATATAGGGTAAATCAAAATTATAAATATTATGTCCTTCAAGAACATCAGGGTTTTTTTCTTGGATAATTTTTACACATTGTTGCAATAATTCTTTTTCTGATATTGTGGTATTTCCCAAAACAGTTTCCCATCCGCGATTATCTGAAAGTGCAATGAGAATAATTCTATCATCAATTCGTGAGGCGTTACTAAAACGATAATTTTTAGAATAGGTTTCAATATCTAACTGCATCCGATAAACATCCGAAAATTGCATTTCTTTAAAGAGTGCTTTTCCGGATTGCATTAAATATTGTGTATTGATATCCGGTCGGAAAAGTATATGTTCGGTTTCTGTGTAAGAACGTATTTGTTGCTCTTGTTTGAAATTTATTTTTTCTATGGTGTGATGTATTCCATCCCATAAAAGTGAAAGTGATGGGAATACGCAGAGGTATTGGTAAAAATTATTTCCTTCTAATTTTTTTAACCAAAATTTTTTTGAAAAGGTTTCTATGAGTTGTTTGTGAGAAAGATGAAAATAGGGAAAAAATGGTTTATCTTCGTACGATATTGTATTGCTGTTGCGTTTATAAATGCGGACGGTGGTATCATTGAGTTGTTGTACTGCAACAATATGTTCTTCATTATCTCTTCCGAAAAGAATGGGATTCATTAATATGAAAAAATTATTTCGTAGAAAGTAATAATCTATCTTGATAAAATTGTTGTAATTTTTCTTTTAATTTTTTACCAAGAACTGATTTTTCATTTTCATAATATTGATTAGTATTTTCTGTCCATGACTCACTTGTTGAGAAATCATAAATTGCTAAGAGCATAGTTGGTTCATATATATCGGTAATGCCAATGATTGTGCTATCAGGAGAAGAAAGAAAGTATGTTGAAGAAATAATTTTTGAGGTAAATTTTATTTTTTTAATAAGAGTATCACTATTTACAATTACAGTGTAAAATGAACCGTTTTTGGTATTATCATTCATATCTAAATATCCAGAAATAAAAATTTTTTTGTAAGATTGAATGGTAAGATTATTTATACCAAACTCAGTTTTTGTTTCTATTGGTGGTTCTTGAAAGAAGTCATTATACACCCATATTGCGATTATTATAATTGCACAAAGTGGTAAAGAAGTGATTAATGTAGCAAATCTATTTTTCTGTTTTTTATAAAAAATCCATGAAACAATACTTGAATTTACACTGATGATTGGATACAATACCCAAAGTATTATAGCATTAAATATAGATGTATTAGGATTGTCAAAAAATAAAAAACTAAAAAAAACAAATCCAATCCAAATTAGTAAGAAAAAGCCATACACTATTTGTGTTGCTATAAGCCACAGTTTTGTAAAAGTAGAGGATCTTTTCATAAATTATTTTGAGTTGTTAAAAAATATTTTTATTGTGTTTTAATTTTTTTCTATTGCGAATATAATCAACAAAAATAAATTGTCCGAGATTGTTGAGGGAAGAATAATATGCTCTTCCTTGATTGGCTTTGGTAAGTTCTTCAATAAAATTAATAAGATATGGGTCGCGTGCAATCATAAATGTGCTGATGGTGATTTTTTCTTTTCTACAGGCAACGGCTTCATCTAATGTTTTATTGATAATTTTTTGGTCTAATCCAAATGGATTTTTGTAGAGTTGCCCAAACTCATCAAACATTGCGGATGGTTTTCCATCCGTTATCATAAAAATTTGTTTGTTCACATTTCCACATCGCTTCAGGAGATTTCGTGCGAGTTGTAAGCCCGCTTTGGTGTTGGTGTGATATGGACCAACGGTGAGAAAGGGGAGTTCATTCAAACTGATAACTTTTGCTTCATCTCCGAATGTTACTAATGCCAAATAATCTTTTGGGAATTTTGTTTTGATGAGTTCCGCCAACGCTAATGCAACTTGTTTTGCTGGAGTAATGCGGTCTTCGCCGTATAAAATCATGCTATGACTTATATCTACCATGACAACGGTTGCACAACTGGAAAGATTTTCTGTTTCATACACTTGTAAATCTTCTTCATTCAGTGAAAACTCATCAATGCCGTTTCGCTTGAATGCGTTGGTAATGGTTGATGTTAAATCAATATTCGTTGGCAAATCTCCAAATGTCCAAGATTTTGTTTCGCTTAAACGGTCGTTTCCAGAACCAGTGTGTGGTGTTTCGTGTGAGCCGAGTGGATTTTTTCTGAGTGAGGTAAAAATTTCTTTCAGTGCATCTTGTCGGATTTTTTGAATTCCTTTTGTGGTGAGTGTAGGAACATTATCAATTTCTTCGATAAGTCCCATTTCTTTTAGTTTCTTAATTAAATCTTCTAACGAAAGATTTTCATCAAAAATTCCATATTGTTCTGCTAACTCACGAAGCCAATCTATAGCATCTTCAACATCTCCACTTGTTCGCATGAGAAGTTGATTGAATAACGAAATCAATTGCTGAAGTCGTTGTTCATCAGTTTGCGAGAGAGGGGTCCATTGTGAATAAACGAAATTCATAATTGATAGTTGAAAATGGAAAATGTTTTTAAATTAATAATTGTTTAAAAAGTTAATAATTACTAATGGAAAATTGATAATAAAAAAAATGAAAAATTTTAAATTTATTGTAAATTATTTTTTGTTGTTTTGATTATTGATATAAGTAATTTTATTAATTCTTCACAATCGTTAATGAGTGATGTTGAAATTTTTTCTTCAAGATATTGAGTGTCTTGTAATAATCGTAACCAATATCGCGTTTCGTTTGCCTCTTTGTTTGCAATGGATAGTTTATGAATAAAATCTAATTTACTTTCTGCTTGATTTGCTTCTTCTATCATTGAACCAATTGCTGTTCCACTTCTCAATAATTGTTTAGAAAGAACAAATTCTTTTTTCTCTTGAGTGAGAAATTGATAGAGTTTGATAATTCTTATTGCAAATGTGTACGATTTTTCTTTTAATGGATTTTCTTTTTTAATATTATCCATTTTTAAATTTCAATTATCAATTATTCCAACTCTTCAAATTGTTGTTTACCACTAAAAATTGAACCAACCATATCTTTATAATTTGTGGTATGGTCAACTTCATCTTTTGCTATTTTAGAATTTTGATGTAACCCATCCAACACAAATTCCATCGCTGAAGCAAGTTCTGGTAAAGAATTTTCGTTAATGTTCATATATTTTTTTGTGAGTTCTTTTAGACCTTGTACGCGGTTGAGTTCTTCATAATATTTTTCAAGAGGCATATCATCTGCAATAGAAATAAAATTTCCATTTTCAAACCAACTTATAATCAAAAGATAGGGAGTTTCCTTTTGTGCTTCTTGTGGCTTTCGTTGTTTTTTTTCTAACGGGTCTGGAAAATATTTTTTAAAAACTTCTCTCACGGATTTTCCAATTAATGCACGTCCCACGGTTGGCAGACCTTCTAATTCTCCTTCAAACACCAATTCTATTTTTCCTGTTAATCCGGGAAGAACGTGAGGAACATCGCACAAACGCGGAGAAATATTTTTTTCGTTGTGAAGAATTGCTCTTCGTTCTGCATTGCTGATGAGATTTTCCATTGCTGCAATTGTTAATCTCGCACTCACTCCGGATTTTTGGTCAACATATTCACTTTTGCGTGCTTCAAAGGCAATGTGTTCAATAATTTCTTTGAAGTAATGAGGAAGATGAACTTTTGCAGTTTCACGTTCAGTCCACGCTTCTTGTTCAGTAATCGTAATGGCATCTTCCACAGAACGCGGATAGTGTGTGAGAATTTGTGAATCAATTCTATCTTTTAACGGAGTGATAATATTTCCTCGGTTGGTGTAATCTTCAGGATTTGCTGTGAACACCAACATAATATCCAATGGAATGCGAATATTGAAACCGCGAATTTGTACATCTTTTTCCTCCAAAATATTAAAAAGCCCAACTTGAATGCGAGGTTGTAAATCCGGTAATTCGTTAATGGCGAAAATTCCTCTGTTTGTTCGTGGAACAAGTCCGAAATGAATTGCACCTTCATGCGAATAATGCAAACGCTGCGTTGCGGCTTTGATAGGGTCAATATCACCAATTAAATCTGCAATACTAACGTCCGGCGTTGCTAATTTTTCATTAAAACGTACATCACGATGAATCCATTCTAACGGAGTTTGGTCTCCATATTTTTCCACCATTTCTTTTCCATGTTTGGTGATTGGCAAAAATGGATTTTCATTAAGTTCGCTCTCTTTTATAATTGGTACAAATTCATCCAATAATGAAGGAAGCATTCTTACAATACGAGATTTTGCTTGTCCGCGTAAACCAAGTAAAATAATATCATGTTTAGCAAGGATGGCGTTGATGATGTCGGGAACAACAGTATTTTCATATCCGATAATTCCGGGAAAAATAGTTTCTTTCTTTTGCAATTTTGTGATGAGATTTTTTCTCATCTCATTTTTAATAGAAAGAACTTTATAATTACTTTTCTTTAATTCACCAAGTGTTTGTGGATAGTTTTTCATAAATTTTTCCTTTATTTCTTTATTTAAGATAGTGTTGAAGGGTATGAAAAGCAACGTTGCGAGTAGCAACAGAAAGCGGTATTTTATAATATATATGAAATTGTTACTACCTCAAAAAATCCTCATACTTCGTCTTAGTTCCATTGGTGATATACTTCTTGCTTCACCGTTGCTTCGTGTTCTTCGAAAAGCGGTTGGTACAAAAGCCCGTTTGGATTTTGTTGTGAAAAAAGAATATGCAGAATTGGTGCAATTCAGTCATCACATTTCTCTCGTGCATGAATATGATTCTGCAACAGGATTTTCCGGTTTACGGGAATTGAAGCGAACGTTGCATCATGAACAGTATGACCTTATTGTTGATATTCATGATAGTGTGCGGACAAAATATTTGCGTGCGTTCAGAAAAATTCCTTCTGTCGTTATAGATAAAAGAAAATATGAGCGTTGGCAATTAGTGAAGTTAAAACGCAATGTTTATAAAGAAATTATTCCTATTGCTGGACGTTACATCGAACCATTAAAAGAGTATGGAATTGAAAATGATGAAAAAGGATTAGAAATTTTTATTCCGGATGAGATACAATTTTCCATTTCCGGAAAAATGGCAAAATTAAAGCTTCACCAATATAATAGAGTAGTGGGAATTTGCCCCGGAGCAAAACATTTTACGAAACGTTGGCAAATAGAAAAATTTGCAGAAGCAGGAAGTTCGCTTGCAAAAGAACACAATGTAAAAATTTTTATTTTTGGTGGAAAAGAAGACAGCCAAATTTGTACTACTATTGCTCATCTGATTTCTGAAAAAACATCTCCACTACATGTAACAAATTTTGCGGGAGAGTTTTCATTGTTAGAAACTGCTGCTGCAATGGAATTTTGTGATGTTGTGCTTACGAATGATACTGGCTTGATGCATCTCGCAGCAGCAAAACAAAAAAGAATCGTTGCGTTATTTGGTTCTACCGTAAAAGAATTTGGTTTTGCTCCGTACGGAACAGAAGCAACAGTGATTGAAAATTCTGCACTTACTTGTCGTCCGTGTTCACACATTGGAAAAAAAGAATGTCCCGAAAAACATTTTGATTGTATGAAAAATATTTCAGTGGATGAAGTGGTGAGTGCAGTAAAAAATTATCTTGTGAAGTAAAAATGTAACAGATTTGTCATCGCGAGTTCCGCTTGAGCGGAACGAAGCAATCTCCATAATATGAAATTCGCAACAAGAGATTCTTTCGTCGCTTCGCTCCTCAGAATGACATTGATTTTTTAGTAAAAAATCTTCATGAACACATCAATAGAAAACCTCGCAAAAACGCATTACGAAAATTTTCCCGTTGGCTCAATTTTTCTTCCTAAAAAAATTCGCAAACCAATTCATACTATTTATACATTTGCTCGTGTTGCTGATGATATTGCCGATGAAGGAAATCTTTCGCAACAAGAACGATTACAAAAATTAGATGAATGGGAATCTTTTTTATTTCAAGTAATAAAAGGGAAATCCTCAAATTCATTTTTTGTTGAACTTGCAAAAATTATTCAGCAGTATAAAATTCCTGTAGAATTATTTTCACAACTCATCACCGCGTTTCGAATGGATGTACAGCAAAAACAATTTTTTACGTTTGATGATGTCTTGTTTTATTGCACACATTCCGCAAATCCAATAGGAAAAATGTTGTTGCATCTTTTTGATTCTGCAAATAAAGAAAATTTTTTGTATTCCGATAATATTTGTACAGCACTTCAACTAACAAATTTTTGGCAAGATGTTTCTATAGATGTGCAGCGTGGACGATGTTATTTTCCTAAAAGTGAGTTAGAAAAATTCGGATATTCTTTTTCTTCTCATAATGAAGAACAATTTATTGCAGTGATGAAATTTCAAATAGAACGAACACGAGATTTGTTTCAGCAAGGAATTCCGCTGTTGAAAACCGTACATAAAGACTTTCGCTTTGAACTCCAACTTATTTGGAATGGCGGAATGACTATCCTTGAAAAGATAGAAAAAATGAACTATAATACACTATCTAAAAGACCTCGTTTATATTGGTACGATATCATAAAAATTTTTTCCAAAACATTATTTTTGCGGTGATTTATGGAAACTTTGCTTACAACGGATTTTTTTCAAAAAAATAAACACAGCAATTTTTATTATTCATTTCTACTTCTTCCAAAACCAAAAAGAGAAGCAATTAACGTTGTGTACGCGTGGTGTCGTTACACAGATGATATTGTTGATGATGAAAATGTCAACAATAAATCTATGTTATTGCGTCAATGGGGAAATGAATTTGAACAAGCCATACAAGGAACATCGCAATATCCATTATTAAATAAATTAAGCCAAACAATTCAACGATTTAATATTCCCTTACATCATTTTCGTGATTTACTCAAAGGCATGGAAATGGATATTACCAAAACACGATACACAACATTTACAGAATTAGAACAATATTGTTATTATGCGGCTTCCACGGTTGGTTTAATCTGCACGGAAATTTTTGGATATAAAAATGAAGAATCAAAACAGTATGCACACAATTTGGGAATTGCCTTACAACTCACCAATATTTTACGTGATGTTGCCGTAGATGCAAAAAAAGGAAGAATATATTTACCTCAGGAAGATTTACAAAAATTTGGATACACGGAAGAAGACCTCTACAATAATAATTATAATTCTTCTTTTTATAATTTAATGAAATATGAAGCAGAACGTGCCCATCACTATTTTTCTCTTGCACGCACATTTCTTTTTGAAGAAGATAAACCGCTTTTTATCGCTGCACAAATTATGGAAGCAATGTATCAACGAATACTTTCTGAAATTGAGCAAGTAGAATACAATATTTTTTCTCATCGCATAAAACTTTCCTCACTCACAAAACTTTCTCTTGCCACACAAGTTTGGTGGAACAATAAAAAAGTCCGTACATCACATGCCTGAAGTAGTAATTATTGGTGGTGGTGTGGCGGGACTTGCGGCTGCTGTTGAACTTACCTCAGTAGGAATTTCTACAATCCTCATAGAACAAAAATCATATCTAGGTGGACGTGTTCATTCTTTTATTCATCCAGAAACTGGTGATGAAGTAGATAACGGACAACATATTATGATGGGTTGTTATCATTCCACCATAAAATTTCTTACCACAATTAATGCACTTTCAAAAATTTCTATTCAGCCAAAATTGGAAATTTGTTTTCAGCACGCTGAAAAAGAAAAATCGTACTTATCTGCTAATAAACTACCTGCACCATTTCACATTCTTGTTGGATTATTGAAATTAAAAAGTATTCCATTCTTTGAACGACTATTATTATTACGAGTGGGTGTAGAATTATTATTAGTAAATTCTGAAAATAAAAAATTACGTTCTCTTACTGTTGCACAATGGTTGGACGAACTTTATCAATCTGAAAAAGCAAAAAAATATTTGTGGGATATTATTGCTATTGGTGCATTAAATAACAGCACAGAAAAAATCACAGCATCGCTTTTTGTAAAAGTTCTTCAAGAAGCATTTTTAGGAAGCAACAAAAATTCTTCTATTATATTGCCTTTACAAGGATTGAGTAGTGTATTTGTTGAAAATGCAATAACATTTATAGAAAAAAATGGCGGAAAAATTTTATTGAATACATCAGTAAGCAATATTCATATTGAAAATGTTCGTGTGAAATCTGTAACATTAAACTCTGGTGAAACAATAATTCCGAAAGCAGTAATTTCTACTGTTCCATACTTTGATTTTCCCAAAATGTTTTCTTCGGAAACTTTAGAAAAATACCCATCGTTGCAATATTCACAACATCATACCTCTTCACCAATTATTACAATTCATCTTTGGTTTGATACTCATTTTTTTGATGAAGAATTTGTTGCTTTGTTGGATTCTCCATTACATTGGATTTTTAATAAAACAAAAATCTACACTACAAAACATCATTCATTGATGTACCTTGCAATAGTTATCAGCGGAGCAGAAGAGTTTGTTTCTTCTTCTAAAGAAGAATTGTTGGAAATGACAATTTCAGAATTACGAAAATTTTATCCGCACAGTAGTAATGCGAAACTTATTCATTTTTTAATTATTAAAGAAAAACGGGCAACATTTTCTCCATTTGTTGGAGTAGAAAAAGTTCGTCCATCACATACAACAGAAATTTCTAATTTTTTTATTGGTGGAGATTGGTCTAATACGGGCTTGCCTGCTACTATTGAAGGAGCAATTCAGAGTGGCTCTGCTTGTGCAGAGTTAGTGAAGAGAAATTGGTGAGAATGTGAGAGAAATCACATTCTCAAAAAAATAGTTGCATATGCACACATAGAGATATATATTTTGTCTTCAAAATTTATTTATTAACCTACATTTAAGGAGATACCATGAAATACATAGTACAACAAATAATCAAAACGCTTGTGTTCTTCACATTTATATATACTGCGAATGCACAAACAAAAGTGTATGTGCCGGACGTAGATTTTAGAAATGGATTGATTAACCACATCCCGTCATATAATATTACACAAGGAACTGGAGATACAGTGATAGTTCCCAATATCATTACTATTACAGATATAAAGGTGCCAAGTTTAAACATTTATGATATGACAGGAATAGAAGCATTTACAAATTTAGTAAGATTAGATTGTTATAATGCACAAGTCTCGTCATTAGACATTTCTGTATTACCAAACCTTACCTATCTTAAATGTGGTAGTAATCAATATCTTACTACATTAGTTCTTAATAATACTATAGATACTTTGGATTGTGATGGTGCTAACATTTCTACATTAAATGTATCCTCTTCACCAAATTTACGATTTTTAAATTGTTCTTATAATAATTTAACAACACTTGATGTTTCTTCATTGTCATCACTTAAAGTATTATTGTGTGCTGGTAATCCAATTACATCGTTGACACTAAGCAATAGTATAGAAAAATTAGATTGTTCACAAAATAATCTTACAGCATTAGATGTTTCTAACTTGACTTCATTGAAAGAATTGCAATGTAATTTTATTCCTTCTTTAACTTCTCTTACACTCAATTCTACATTAGAAATTTTAGGAGCCGGAATAACAGGAATTACTACTCTTGATGTTTCTACACTACATTCCTTAAAAATGTTACAATGTTTTGATACACCATCTCTTACCACATTGATACTTGGTGATTCTTTAACTTTTGTAGAATGTTTTAATACAGGTATTACTACTCTTGATATTTCTGTATCTCCATTATTACAAGCCTTAATGTGTTACGATATACCAACATTAAGTGAAATAATCATTAATGGAAATGATTCATTGCGATATTTTAATAGTTTTAATACCAATGTTTCTTCATTAGATTTTTCTTCTTGCATTAAATTGGAACAATTACGATGTGGTAATTCCCCGCTTACCTCCTTAATAGTAGGGACTAGTACTTTATTATGGGAATTAAATTGTCCATCTACAAAATTAACCACCCTTGATGTTTCTCATGTAGTTAATTTACAGCAATTTTATTGTTCAAATGATTCGCTTACCACCCTTAATCTTTGGAATAATACAGCATTAACTTTATTAGAGTGTCAAAATAATATTTATTTAGATACGATTTATATGCCATCTGGTTATACAACATTTATTGATAAGGATGCTGGAACTACTGTAATTACAGTTTTAAATAACATTAATAATCCTAGTGTTTCTACTGGAACAACAGGATTATTCGGTCTTGGAAATACTAATGTATTAATTAATTTTACCAATGCCACAGATACTGATGGTTCATTAAATGCATCTACCAATAATAACCCTACAGTAGTTGGAGGATTGCCAAGTGGAGTAGATTATGTTTTTTCAGATAAATATTGGACCATTACTAATACTGGTTTAACAAATTTTATGTATGATATTACATTAGATTTAACAGGTATAGATAGCATCACGAATTTTAACGCTCTTAAAATATTAAAACGTTCTAATGCAACATCTGTATGGCAAGATGTTGTTGCCGATTTAGGAGCAACAATTTCATATAATGCACCGAAAATTACCATTAGTGGATTGACTTCATTTTCTGATTTTGCAATAGGAGGAGATAATGCTAATAATCCACTTCCAGTAACGTTACTTACATTTACAGCAACAATAAAAAATAGTAATGTAGAATTATTTTGGAATACCGCAAGTGAAATCAATAATGAAAAATTTGAAGTGCAAAAAGCAGAATTCAAACATCAAAAACCAGAATGGAAAACCGTAGGTTTAGTAAAAGGAAATGGTACCAGTTATACATCACATCATTATACATTTATAGATAAAAATATTCTTGCTGAAAAATATCTTTACCGTTTGAAACAAACTGATACTGATGGAAAAGTAATGTATAGTACAGAAGTATTAGTACATACAATACCAACCAGCATAAAAGTAGAACAAAATTTTCCTAATCCATTTAATCCAACAACAACAATTAATTATCAACTTCCAGTAAATACATTCGTAACCTTAAAAGTGTACAATATCTTAGGAGAAGAAGTTGCAACATTAGTGAATGAAGAAAAGTCGGCAGGGATTTATCAAGTAAAATTTGATGGTAGTTCACTTTCCAGTGGGATATATTTTTATAAATTGACAGCAGGAAAAATTTCTGAAATCAAAAAAATGATGTTAGTGAAATAATTTTTTTCAAAGACGAGAAATTACAAAATAAGGGCAGATTTTTATCTGCTCTTATTTTTTTATAAAACTGGATTTTTTGTTTCTCAGGAATGGCAAAACTTTTTGTGGATTCTGATGTCCCTATTACGGAATGGAATTTGCAACGGTAGTGGAGTTTTTAAGTATCTTTACTTTTACTTGCCTAATTCTTCGAACATTTTTTTTCGTGATAGTGAAAATAAAATGTTCATAAATAATGTCTTGATGAAGTTCAGGAATTTGTCCGATATGTTTTTGAAGAAATCCGCTTAACGTATCATAATCATTATCTTCCGGAATCGCTGCGTGAAATTTTTCGTTAAAATCATGGATACTAATTTTTCCATTCACTAATAAAGAACCATCAGAACTTTTTTCTATATCTCTGCCTTCTTCATCATATTCATCGTGAATTTCCCCCACAATTTCTTCAACAATATCTTCTATCGTAACAATTCCTTCTGTTCCGCCAAATTCATCAACAACAATTGCAAGATGTTGTTTCTTACTTTGTAAATCTCCCAAAAGTTCACTGATTTTTTTAAATTCAGGAATAAAATAGGGGGGACGCAAAATATCATGAAGAATAATAATATCTCTGTGTTCCAACACTCCTAATAAATCTTTTGTGTAGAGAATTCCAATAATTGAATCTAAAGATTCTTTATAAACGGGAATGCGAGAATATCCCTCATCAATAACTTTGTGAATAAGAATTTCGCGTGGAGTATCAATATCCATAGCAACAATATCATTTCGCGGAACCATGATTTCTTTTGCAGTGGTATCAGTAAATTCGAGAATACTTTTAATAAGTTCGTGTTCAGCAGGAGCAATGGCACCGCTTTTTTTTCCTTCTTCCAAAATTTGCAGAATTTCATCTTCTGAAATTGGTGAAGATTGTGAAGAAAAGAGAGAGAGTATTTTTTTCCAGAATGATTGTTGCATATTTTTATTTGTAACTTCAGTAAGATAACAAAAGTTTTAAAAACTTTTGTTATCTCCACACTAATATTTCACTTCCATTAAAAAAAGTCCGTGAGGTGGAGCAGCCATTCCTGCATTTTGCCTATTGCGAGAATCAATAATAAAGTGAAATTGTTCTATAGTTGTATAACCGCGACCAACATCAATAAGAGTGCCAACAATTGCACGAACCATTCCATGTAAAAATCGATTTGCAGATATTTTAAAAATCCACCGTGAATTTTCTAATTTTTCCCACTCTGCTTTTATAATAGAACATCGATAATGTTCTACCTCTGATTCTACTTTGCAAAATGATTGAAAATCTTGTGTTGAAAGGAGAATCTGTGTTGCAATATTTATTAATTCAAAATTTAATGGATAATGAACTTGCCAACAATACATACGTTCAATGGAAGTTTTTGCAAGAGAAATATGATAATGATAGAGACGCTCTTTTGCACTATATCGTGCAGAAAATTCTAACGGAACTTCTTCAATATTTTTTAGTGTAATATCTTCAGGCAAAATGCTATTGAGTGAATAAAGAAATTTTTCGTTTGGAAAAGAAGATGTAGTTTTAAAATTTGCTACTTGTCCACGTGCATGAACTCCAGAATCAGTTCTTCCAGCACCGGTAATGGTTATTGGTTCATTGCAAAGTTTTTGTAAGGCAGTTTCAATTTCTTCTTGCACACTGCGTCCATGAGTTTGGCGTTGCCAACCAACAAAGTTCGTTCCGTCATATTCTATGGTAATTTTAAGATTTCGCATTGTGAGTATAGATTACAAAAGTTTTAAAAACTTTTGTAATCTCATTAAGGTAATTGATATTGTGTTACAGTAAATTTTGCATCGTAAGAACTTCGTTGTAATATTTTATTTTTGAATTTTTTGTAATCTTCATCAATAAGTAAAAATTTTTGCTCGTTCAATTTTTTCCCGTGTAGTTTGAGATAATCAATAATTTCAGTATTGATTTCCAATTCTGTAGATTCTCTTCCTGTGGTGAGAAGAAACAAATTCTTTGTTTTATGAATAGATAACTCGCTTTTTAATTCATCTAAAGATTGTACAGAAATTAAGGTTGGAAAAATTTTGTAGGGAACATCAAATAATTGATTATAATAATACTTATAAACTTCGGATTCATCGGAAATAATTAACCCTCTTGTTTTATTAAGAGAGGAAAATATTTCTTTCCATGGAGATGCATAGACAGGCATCATAAAATTTCTATTGAATGCCCAATTTGTAATGGAATAAAAATTCACTAATAATAGTAGTATAATAAAAATTTGCTGTATGATTTTTTTTTCTATAGATGAATATATTTTTCCTAAAAAAATAAAGAAGAATGGTAAAGCAAAAAAAGTTCGTGAAGGTGTATAAATGAAACTGGTGTGTTGCGAAATAACTGTTGTAATAATACTGGTAAATAGAATCCCAATACTTATTATGAATAAAAGAAATATTGTAGAATGATTTTTGAAAATCTTAAAAATATTTTTTCTTTCTACAAAAAAGATAACACTTAACACAAATACAGTAATGATAGTAATAATTTCAGAAGGAAAAACTGTTTCTCCAAACAAAAAAGCATAAATACTGTAACTGAATTTTAGAATAATGCTTAATGGAGAAGTATTAAAATCCGCAATTTGAGGTGAATGGTGAAGTTGCTGTAATTGCCGAATAAAAATTATCAACCATGGAAGAAATGCAAAAGCAACTGCTGTTGTTGCAAATAAAAATTTTTTGAAAAAATCTTTATGAAAAAACACTATATATATTCCGTGAATAACAATAATAATTGAAGAAGGATAATCTGTATAAAGAAGAGCAATATAATTGAAAATGAGAAGATAAAAATATTTTTTAGAATGAGTTTCTATCCATTGTAATAAAAATACAGTAGCACTTACAACAAGAGTCGCTGCAAAAACATAATATCGTATCATTGGAGAAAACAACCACAACTCTCCAGAAAAAAGAAATACAAAGAAAAAAGGATGATACCGTTTTTCCGGAAAAATTTTACGAAAAAGAAATAGTGTTGAAAAAAGAAAAAAACAACTTTGAATTCCTTGAAAAATTCTTACAGAAATTTCAGAATTTCCAAAAAAAGAAATCCAGAATTTGAGAAAAATAAAATAGAGTGGGGGATGATAATCAGAAGAGAGTGTAGAAAAAAAATCATTCCAAGATTTCTCTGCACAATGAATGCTCCACACTTCATCACCCCAGAGACTTTTGGTGAAAAGTGCGGCGGAAAAATTTATGCTAACAACAATGATGATAAAAAATATATGTTGATATTTCCATAAAACTGGATTCCCGCTTTCGCGGGAATGACTTGTTGAATTTGTTAATGTTTTTGTTGCAACCATAAATTAGCGTATTGAAGTTTCAATTATTCATCTAACTCTGCCAGAGTTTTAAAAATATTAGTGCATGGTATGGTACACACTTTGCACATCATCATCTTCTTCTAATGCTTCAATAAGTGCGTGAACTTCTTTTTGTTGTTCTTCGGAAAGTTCTTTTGTTGTGGTAGGAATGTATTGTAATTCTGTGCTGGCAACTTCAGTATTTTTTTCTTCTAATGCTTTTTGCATCATTCCAAAATTTGTAAATGATGTGTAGAGATAAATAAATTGCTCATCTCCGGTTAAATCATCCAGACCGTGGTCAATCATTTCCAATTCAAATGTATCAATGTCTTGAATTTTTTCTAAAGCAATTTTAAATAAGCCCTTTCGTTCAAACATAAAATTGATGGAGCCAGTTTGCCCGAGTGTACCGCCGTGTTCTCTAAAATGATGTCGTATATTTGCTACAGTTCTTGTTGGATTATCAGTTGCGGATTCTACCAAAACGGCAATGCCGTGAGGTCCGTATCCTTCATACACAATTTCTTGATAACCGCTGGTATCTTTACTGGAGGCACGTTTTATCGCTGCTTCAACGCGGTCTTTGGGCATGTTCACGCTTTTTGCGTTTTGCATTGCCATCCGTAGTTGCGGATTGGATTTGGGTTCTGGTCCGCCGGCTTTTACGGCAATTTCTATTTCTTTGCGAATGCGGTTAAACGCTTTGGACATTTTTGCAAAGCGGGCAAACATTTTATGCTTTCGTTTTTCAAATATGCGTCCCATAGCACTGATTTTTATCGGCCGGCAAACGTAACCCCCGAACATCTTCCCTGCAAGTCTGGCGACAGCTTTTCAGGGAAAATCGTCAGGAAAATGGTCAATTTTTGCACCTTTCGTGCGCTTTTCTGGACCAAATCCGGTTAGGTTTGCGCCATGTTTCTGGAGAATACCTCACATCGCGGAAGGCGACAGGGATGGATCGAAGTGATCTGTGGCTCCATGTTTTCAGGAAAGACCGA
>CALETH010000023.1 GCA_937920105.1 uncultured Bacteroidota bacterium | reverse complement strand
CGATCTATTGCCAATATATCATAATAGTGATATCAACACATTTTATATAAACTTTTCCAAAGCCCTTTTACTGCAAAAGGGCTTTGATGTTTATCACAGTTTTTTATAAGAAAGGAGGTTATCATGTTGAACGATTCTTGAATGACCATTTGCTTTATCGAAGTTTTTAGTAACTTCAAAAATTTTCAAAATCATAATCAGAAAATAATTACTGATTATTTTATTAACCTAAAATTAAGGAGAAGTTTTATGTACTGGAAAAAACTACGTGTTATCGCTACAATAACATTCGCTTTTCTATTTTGTAATGTTACACTACAAGCACAAAAAATTAGTAAAACAGTTTTTCAAGCATTTTGGTGGGATTATAAAAATAATAATTACCCTAATGGATGGGCTAATTATTTGACTGAACTAGCACCCCGTTTAAAATCTGCTGGTTTTGATGCTATTTGGATTCCTCCTATATATAAAAATCCAGGAGATTGGGTTGGTTATTTTCCTTTTGACCATTATGACCTTGGAGATAAATATCAAAAAGGATTTTTAGGAACTCGTCTTGGTACAAAAGACGAGGTACTACGTATGATTGCTGTAATGCATGCTAACGGAATTGAAGTTATTAATGATATTGTTCTCAATCATACTGGTGGGGCTGGTTCTTCTAATGGTTCAGGTGGAATAGATAGTAATTTTTATTCTCTTCAAAGTGCTGAAGGATATAAAAATTTTAGATATGTAAGTTACTCTACACCTGCAATCGATGAGTCTAAAAATGATTATTGGACACGTACAGGAAGATGGTCAAAAAACTATCACAATTTTTATCCTAACCCTAATAATAATTGCAATAGTGGAGATATTTGTGGTGCTATGTTTGGTGCAGCAGAAAATTCTTTTGAATTTAATGCAGTTGGACAAAGTAGTAACATCCCCACATCGGGAAATGCAGTTATTGGCAATATAACTCGTCCATATTATAATCCTCCTCAAAATAATAATTATATGAGAGATAATGCCAGAAATTGGCTTCTTTGGTTTCAAAAACAAACAGGTGGTGATGGTTTACGATGGGATGCTGTAAAACATTTTCCTGTGGATGTACAAGAAGATTTGATTTATAATACAAAATATTTAAATGATTGGGCTAGTACGGGAGAAAATATGTTTTGCGTTGGAGAATGGATTGGTAATATCAATGCAATGGATACGTACGTCAACACAGTAAAAACAGGGCAAGCACCGGGTGTAGCAAATGAAAAACACACTGGTACTTTTGATTTTTCTTTTAGAGGATATGGTCCTAATGGAGGTATATATTCTATGGTATTATCACAAGGAAGTTATAATATGCAAAATATACCATCAGAACAACAAAACGAAAGATATATGGATTATCCTGGTGGAAAACGAGTTTATCGTACTGTTCCCTTTGTTAATAGTCATGATACATTTCGCCCTAGATTAAATCTTAGTCCTAATGGAAATTATCCATACCCACTTGGTGATAATGCTGGATGGATTCCTGATAATGAACAATATGGAGAGTTGGGTGGAAATGGAGCACATATTGACCCAAGAGAGCCTCGCTTAGCTGCAGCCTATGCTATCACTACCTCTGTAGATGGAAATCCAAAATTTTTCTTTGAAGATTTTTTTGATATTGGTACTACTGGTAAACGTTGGACACATTTTCCTACCAACACTACAGACTTACCTTTACGAGGCGATATACAAAATATTTTACATGCACATCAAAAACTTGGATTTAAACAAGGAGATTATGCTGTTCCTACTTCTCTTTCTGGTAATAATGCACCATTTTATCAAAGAGGAACTAGTGGTGACCATTTAGTTATTGAAAGAATTGGAAAAGCAGTTATTGGAATTACAGACAAATATAGCAATGTTGAAAATAATTCTAATGATGAAGAAGTATGGATAACTATAGCAGATACTGCATGGATAGGAAAATTTTTGTATGATTACTCTGGTGCTCATGGTATTACCACAACTCAAGTACAAGGTGATAGAAGAGTATTAATTAAAACAGCTCCTGTAGGACATACTATTTCTGGAGCATATGGACATGGTTATTCAATTTGGGCACCTGCACCATCTGGTATAACTATTTCTTCAGTACAAGATTTATACAATTATGTAGCCACATACCAACCTACTCGTAGTCCTATAACCACACAAGAATGGGAAATGGCAAATGACTTGGGAGACTCTCATCCTTTATCATTACAACAAGGTGGTCAACTACCAGCTACTGGTATAAGATTTGAAACAAGAACAGTGGGGAAAATTTATGCCGAATCTGGTAGAAATATTCACTTAGAACTTTATCCTACCAATGAAAAACTTGCAGAAAGTATAATGCTTCAACTTACGGATGCTAGTGGAACAAAGATATCTGTTACAGGAAAAAATACTATTATGTTAGACCACATTCCTAGTCAAACAGGTTATTGCACAATTAAAATTGCAAATCAACAAGTCAATTCAAAAGGCCAAAGAGTATATGTTAAGGCAACCTACACAGCACCAGCAGTAGTTAATACAGCAATGTTTCCCAAAAATGGCGAGTTGACAGAAAATGCTGCTCTACCACAATCTGTAGAATTATACTCTTCTTATCCAAATCCATTTAATCCGAACGCAACTATTAAATTTGCATTACCTTCTGCAATGAAAGCAAAATTAGTTGTGTACAATGTGTTAGGTCAAGAAGTAGCAACTTTGGTTGATGCAACTCTTGAGGCAGGGGAACATGCTTATGATTTTGATGGTTCTCGTTTAGCAACTGGTGTGTATATCTATAAATTGGTAACACCAAATGCTACTAAAACCGGAAAAATGATTTTGAATAAGTAAGATGTGTGTTAGAAACAACAAAAATTTTTATTGTTTGGATAATAAAAATCCCGATGAAGTTTTTTTCATCGGGATTTTGTTTTTATTTCATTTTAATAAATCAATTATACAAAATGCGTAATTAAATATTCATTTACTTCTTTAATATAGATTATACGAAATTCCCAATCGTATCATAGAAAATGAAGCGGATAAACTACCAAAAGGTACATAATTAGCATTTGCTTCGATTTCCAGCGATATATTACTTATAAGATTTACAGAAGACCCAACCGAAGTTCCTAAAAAAGGAATTGGAAAAATAAAAAAAGACCTATCATTATTTCTATGATTGCTTAATAAAAAAGAAATAAGAAAAGAACCTGCATATGCATTTATATAGAGATATTTTTTAAAAAATATTTCTCCTCCAATCTTTCCATAAGGAAATACATAATCTTTAGAAAAGAATAACCCACCTTCTACCATAAAATTCAATTTTCCTTTCTCTTTATTTCCATTAAAAAAATGGAAATCAATTATACCAAAGACTTCAGATTGTTTTTCAGAAAAAGGTATTCCATAAATACGAAAAGATGTTTCTTCTTTTTGAATTATCTCTGTTTTTTCTGTTGTTAAAGTTTTTAATTCATCATTATTATCCTGTGAATAAGTCTTTTGAATAAAAAAAACATTTAACAAAAGAAATACTATAATATTTTTTTTTGTTGTATTCATACTTAAAGGAAAAATTTGATAATTTTTATCACACACTTTCCACCACTACTTTTGGTTTTACAGAATTTTTAGGAATAAGTGCTGGCCAATATGCAATCACTTCACTGGGTTTTGGACGTCCGCCGGCAAAACCAGTTACTGAAGGTGGACCTGTTAAAATAAGTGGTGCAATTTCTTTGGCAAAACGTTCAATCGCATTTTTATCTTTTCCTCGTACGCCAATTCGCATCACTACTTCGTTTAATTTTTCTGCATCTTTTGCCAGTGGACCAAAACAGGAATTGTATCCCAAAAATTCTGTACGGATTTCTTCAAACTGCAATCCTAAATCTTTTAAACGTGTTCGCAAAATTTCGTCAGCTTTTTGTGCTTTTTCTAAAGCATCAGGCCAAGCGTATGTAAGTGTAGTAAATGCAGTGTATCCATCAAAGTAGGACATGGAGACTTTGTAGAATTCTGTTGCCGCACTTCCCTTCACTCCGTACACTTCTACTTTGTTTGGAGCAATATCTTTTACATGGATTGATGTAAAATCTGCAATGCAATCTGGTGTAATATAATTTTTAGGATTTCCGATTTCATACAGTAATTGTTCTTTCACTGTTGCTGAAGAAACTAATCCGCCGGTGTTTTCATGTTTGGTGATAATAATTTTTCCGTCACTGTGTGCTTCTGCAATGGGAAAACCGATATGTGCTAAATCTGGTACGGATTTCCAATCTCCTGTAAAATTCCCACCACTGGCTTGTCCGCCGCATTCTAAAATGTGTCCGGCAACTGTTCCTGCGGCGAGTTTATCCCAATCGTTTTCTTTCCATCCAAATTCGTAAATCATTGGTGCAAGTGTTAAACCGGTATCGGTGGTTCTTCCGGTGATGATGATTTGTGCTCCTTGTTTTAAACATTCTACAATTGGAAAGGCACCAAAATAGACATTGGCACTAATGAGATTTTTTCGGATAGTGGAAAGTTTTTCTCCTGTTTCCATGTTATCTAACAAAATATTTTGTGTGGCAAGTGTATCGATAGATTCCATGATATCGTCTCCCAACACTACTCCTATTTTGAGATTTTTTATGCCTTTCTTTTTTGCGACTTCAAATATTGCATCGCGGCATGCCAATGGATTTACTCCTCCTCCATTAGTGATGACTTTGATATTTTTTTGTACTATATCTGGAAGGATTTCTTCAAAGAGCGGCACTAAATCTTTTGCGTATCCAAGTTTTGGGTCTTTCATTTTTTGTTTTTGCATGATGGACATTGTTACTTCGGCAAGAAAATCCATCATCATATAATCAATTTGTCCTTTGCGTACTTGATTGATTGGTGCAATTGGTAAATCCCCCCAAAAGCCTTGTCCACTGGCAATTCGTATGGTGTTTTTCATGATACTATATTTGTAATATTAATTGTAAAATTATTTTTATTATTAACTTTTTATTAAAATACTTGGGTTTAGCATTTTTTCTAAATTCCCTTTTTGTACTAAATCTATAATTGCTTTTTCAATACATTCTCTAGCTAACTCTTTTACAAACAAATTAGGCGGAATTATATAATTATCATTTCCACTAAATTTCTCTCTTATATTTAATTGAATTGCTGTTTCTAAAAATTTAAAAGTCCAAATATTTAGGCCATAATGCCTTCCATCTGGTAATTCAATTTCACAATTAGTAAAATCATTTTCTTTATCCCACGAGTTTGGGTCAACTTCTTCAAATTCTAACCATAACTTAAAACTTATCATGTATATTATTTTTGAAATGTAATACTATCTCCATCTTGAGAGAATTTTTTAAAAAATATTGCAGTTATAAAGTTCTAGAAAAACACCTGTTTATTCCATTGTTCAAGAGATTTCTTTTTTTCTTCTTCTGAAGAAAAATATTCCATTGCATTAATAACAAGTTCACCTTGCATTGGAATAATAAGAATGAGGTCTTTTTCATTTACAAAATTTTCAACAGATGAATTAATATAAGGGAAAAAAATAACTCCATGCATAGATGAATTACCAACATAATTTAATATAGAAACTCCTATTAATGGTTGATTTAACTTTGGTGAGGATTCTTTATTATCACCTATAATACACATATATATAGGTTTTGTCTCATTTAATACCCATGTGTTGTAAGGTGCCGTAACTAACTCATTTCTTAATAATACTTTCTCTGTTCTTATGGGATGTTTTGAACATCGTAATAATAAATAAGAACCTGTTGGAAGAACTCCAATAATTCCTTCTCCACCAATATTACTTTTTGCTATCCAAGATAAATACTCTTCTTCAATGATTTTAGGAATTGATAATTTATCAGAGATATATTCTCCATTCGCATTAATTTTAATATTCCAAGCATCATCAGGAGAAAATGGCTGCTCTAAAAATAATAATGGAGAATCTTTTTTACCAATTTTATATATTCGTTCTCCATGTCGTTGTCGAAGAAAAGTTGTGGAAGCAATTGTTATTCCAAAAGAACTGTTAGGTTGTTCAATTTCTAAATGTGCTGTAGATACCGATAGTTTAGAAAATTTAAATTTCATTTTTTGAATTAAATTATTTTTGAAACTGTAACAATAACTTATCTACTTTTTGAAATGTAATTTTATTTCCATCTTGAGAAAATTTTTTGAGATTGGAAATATATTTTTCATAATCATATAAAAATGATTTGATATTATCGGATGTAATTTCAGAAATATATTTTCCATATCCAAGTTTTTCTATGTAAGCAGCATTAACGTACTGTTCAAACTGTCCTTTAATAGGAAAAGAACATATTGGCTTTTTTAAATAGAGTGCTTCGCTAATAAAAGAATATCCTCCATTGGCAATGACTGCTTTTGCTGAAGCAAGGTCTTTAATAAATTCAGTTTCGCTAAATTTTTTGAGTGTAACATTTCCATGACTTTCATCTTTGTTAAATCCATACACAAAAAAATTTTCTCGTTCTACATTTTGTAATGTGGTGATTAAATTTTTTGCTGTATTGGATGATTGATAGACCAGAATGTGTGAGGATGTTGTTGGTTTGAGTGCAAGAATTTCTTTTCTGATAATTGGTGGAATAAATTCTGTATTAAGTTTGCGAATTGGTGCATCAAAAAATGATGAAATGAGATAATGATTGGCTTTTGGTACTTTTGCTTTTACTATGGATTTTGCAATTGTATAATCTGCTTTCATTGAAGATGGAATTGGAATTTCTAATGTGCATCTATCTATCACTTGCGGATTATCTATACTGATATATGGAAGACGGTGTTGTTGTGCAAAAAAGTATGTGAATGATTCAAAATCCGAAATAATTATATCCGGAAAAAAATCTTTTTTTACGTGAAGATAGGTTTTAAAATTCGCGAGTAAATTGGGTATTCCTGTTTGTAGTGTGGAAATAGCTGTTCTTATTTTAGAGACTTTAGCATTTTTGTATTGTATATGAAATCCTTTTATTTCATGTACTTTTTCTCCAAAATGATTTGCCAAAAATTTATATGCTCTATCACTGGAAACAATGTGAACATGATGACCTTGTTCTATTAGATGTTCTATTATCACTTTGCTGCGTGTTGCATGTCCCATGCCTTCGCCGGGAACTCCGTAGAGAATATTCATAATTTATCCTGCCAACACTCTTTCGATTCTAGATTTTTCTTTTTGAACAAATTTTGTGTGTCCATATCTGGCTAATAATTCTTTTAATAATCTATACGCATTTTCTTTATTTCCGGAACGTAAATCATCAGTGGCTTCTTCGTACATTTTTTCTACAGAATATGTATCAATAAATGTTTCCCATTTTTTTTCTTCATCTTTCCAAAACCATAATTTTTCTAATGTAGCAATATCCATTCCTTTTAAAAAATCGGGAAATGTATTTGATTGGGGTTCTAATTGTTCTTGTTTTTTACAAAGTGCTATATATACTTCAGCGACGGCTTGTAAAAGGTCTGCTGGCAATGGAGTATTTTTTTTACTTCTACTATATTCATCCCAACGTTGTTTAAAAATCCAAACTGCTCTTTCATACAGTGAAAGAGATTTTTGATTTCCTTCTACACTTTTCATCAAGTGAAAAATTGCACGAAAGAATTTTTCTCTATTATCTTCTTTAAGAAAATATTGTCCCCATTCACGAGGATTTCTCCAAAGATGTTGAAGAATAAGATAGTGTATTGTTAATTCTCCTGAAATATTTTTATCTGGCATTGTAGTAAGAAGTGTAAAAATATCTTCATGAGGAGATAATGCAAAATACACATCCGCAATTTTCCAACTGTCATATCGTGAATATGAAGAAGAAGATTGCCAATCTCTCAACGTTTTCGGAATTCTTTCCATTTCTTTTGGAATGGAGTTTTTTTGAAAAAGCGTATACTCTTGTTGTGTAAAATTTTGTAGAAGTTTTTTTCTAAATTCTTCATTGGTATAACAAACTTTTTCAAGATATTTTTCTATTGTATAGCAAATAGAATTATCATAATTGCCTTTTACAACATGCAAACAAAAATCCATCAGTTCTGATGTAACAAGTTTTGCCTCTTCCAACATTTGAAATATTTGTTGAACTGTCCCTTCTTGATTTGGAACAACGATTGCAAATTGTAATGCAGAAATAATATCATTTTTTCTGATGGTACGGTTTTCCCACGCATCTTTTAAGAGATGAAATATTTCTATGGAAGCATTTCCTGCTCTACTTTGTAAAGCAGTTTTGAACGCGGGAAGAAAATTATTTTTTTGTGTATTTGCTTCTACTCTATCCAACATCCACACTTCACCAGTGAGTTCTATAATGTATGGAAGTTGTGAACGTACTTCTTCCATATTCAAAGAAGCGTTATAAAACATTCTTGCCCAACTATGTAATGGGTCTCGTGGATAATGTGCAATGTGTTTATAAAATACTGTGAGCAAATCTGGAACGATTGATTGTATATCAAATTGTTGTGTTTGCAGTCTTTCAAAAACTGTTTCTACCATTTCAATAGTATCAGCGTAATGCAATAGTGTAAGTAATGATTCTTTAAGGTCTTTATCATTACTATAGGCAAAGGATTGTAATCGCTCAATAACAGCATTGCGAACTTTGGGTGAGAAATGTGGTTCTCGTACAACTTGTTGGTAAAATTTTAATAATACATTTTTATTTTCTTCGGTAATTGGAATATCTAAAATTACTAATGATAACATTTGCTGTACAAATGGGTCTTTTTCTGTTTCACACCATTGTAATAGTACTTTTTCTATTTCTACTGGTTTGCGTCCGGTTTCAAGAAATTTTTTGAGAATGTGTGTTTTCAGAAATGCGTGTTGCTCTTTTGTTGCGGCTTCAATAAGAGCATTCCAAATTATTTTTGGGTCTTTTAAAAAATGAAGAAGACATAATTCAACGGCTTTGAAACGAAGCCAAACATTATAATCGGAAAGTGCGGTGATGTATAAAGCCGTGAGTGGGATGTTTTCAAATAATGAAAGTATTTTCCATTTTAATTGAACTGATGTTGCCTTACTATATAATTGAGTAAGTTGTGGGATGTGTTCCGGTTGATTTGCCATTCGGTGAACAAAAACCTCCAGCATTGCATGAAGTTCTGGTGTTTGTTCAATTGCGTTAAATATTATTTGATATATTTCCGCATCAACGTATTGAAGTTGGTTAATAATGGTAATGATTTTTTCTTTTAATGCTGCATCTGGTTCATTACGAAAATGTTGAAGAAGATTTTGTATTGTTGATGAAGAAAGTGATGGAAGTTTTTGAATAAATATCAGTGCATTTTCTCGTATTGCATATTCTTCCCACGGCTGTAATAATGCAAGAATAATTTTTTCTGCATCGTTTCTTTCTAATTGTGTTGCTATGGTAAAAATGCTTCTTCGTAATTCTTTTGGTGCGGATTGTACGTATCGTTGAAGAATTTCTACTACTTCTTTTTGCTTTTGGACAAAAGAAAAAATTCCTTTAAGACAGAGTTGTTGAATATTTTCATCAAAATCATTGATAAGAATTTCTGCAAGAAGAATTTGAATAGCATTATCATACGTAGAAAGAGAAATTAATTTTTGCAGTGCAATTTTTCGCAGTTCTGTTTCGGTTTCAATTGCACTGAAATATCCTAAGCATTCCAAATACGGTTTTCTGTTAGAAATTTTTGTGATATCAATTTCTGCTATAATGGAAAGCAATACTTCTCGCATTTGCACAGATTGCTCGTGATACACGAGTTCTGATAATTTTTGTATGACTTCTTCTTCATACAAAAATTGTTGGAGTTCTCGTAACGATTGAATGCGTTCCGTTACTGTACGTTCTTGAGAAAGTACTGCTTCTAAAATTGGGGTAAAATTGTTTTCCATAATTTTATTTTTCTAAATCTGCTAAAGATATTTTTTTGATTTCAAAATCTCCATGATTTTTACCAATAACATGTTGATAATATAGAGTATCATTTTCTATAATAATTTCTTTGTTAATATGATTTTTATTGGATAAGGTTCTATAATTCACCAAAATATTTTTTTCATTAACAAAAGAAATACCTATTCCTTGCTTTCCGGAATACGAAAAAAATCCCCAATTATCTCCTGTTGTATGGGATAAAAATATTCCTTGCTTTGTTTTGTGAAATTTTGGAGAACGTTTTTCAGACGAATCTTCCGTATGAATTGCTTCAGGACTAAATTGAATTTCTCCTTTTATTAAATCACTAAAGGATATACTTCCATAGTAAAGATTTTTACTATTAGATTGCGTCCAATCATTATAGACAACAAGAATAGATTTAGTGAGATAATTATAAACAATATTGAAATCGTTAATAAGTGATTGTGTATTTATTGTACGATGAAATACTATTTGATTTGTTTTTGTATCTATACATTTTATAATAATAAAAAAAGGAATTTGTTTTTCTGCATTACCAATGACATATCCAATGAAAAGATAATTGTCGTGTACGTCTACAGAAATATTTGTTGAAGCAATAAACTGCAAAGATGGAAATATAATTTCATCATTATATATTTTTTCATTTTCTTGAAATGAAATTTTTACAATACTATCACTACGAGTTTCACTTTTATTATCTATACATAAAGAAAAATTGTAATATTTTCTATAGTAATGTTTGCAACTTTTTATCTCTAAAAATTCATACACGCCATATTGTTCGTTGCACATTTCTCTAATTCTTTTATCGGTTTCTCCATCAACAATTATGGATTTATTTTTCATTGTATTACATCCAAAAAAACAACAAATAAATAAAAAACTAATACTTGAAATCTTTTTAAAGTTCATAATATTCATTAAACAAATCACGAAGCGGTTTTACTTTTTTTACAATGTCCTGAGCATTTTTTTCTTGCAACAATAATTTTTCCAATTGTGTAACACACTGCTCCATCGCTTTTGCTAACACTACTCTCTTTGTTGGTAACGGGTGATACCATCTTCCAGCATGTTTTTCCATTCCATATCCTTGATAATCTTCAGAATTTGTTAATAAATCTTTATATGCTAATGTTGTACTGGCAAATTCATCATCCTGAATTTTACTTAACTTAATTTTTTTCGCGGAAGAATAATTTGGCACTGCTGCCAAGTTCAATTCAAATTTAATGGCATCAATGGCATTATAAAAATCACCGCCAAATTTCTCATTACCGTTTTTTATCCAAATTTCAATTCGTTCCCAAAGTTTTAGTAATTCTATTGTGGCAAAAACTTCTTTTTTTTCTTTTTCAGATTGAGCGAAATATAATGTTTGAAAATCATCAAATCGTTTTTCTTGTATTGCTTTTGCAGAATATTGCAATAATTCTTCTGGGGTTGCTGCACCTTGTTGCATAGTCTTGTTTCCTTTCATTTGTGAAATTCCTATTGTTGATAAAAACAATAGTAAAAAAATGGTTTTGAAAAAATGAATGTGTATCATAAAAAGTACTCCTATATAAAATGAATAAATATTTTTTTAATCCTCAGCAAAACCACCACTAGTTTTTTGTTCTTTTTGTGTAAAAATTCCCTCATCAAATTTTATTGCTGCATTATAAAGTGCTTGCTTAAACAATTGTTGTGCTTCTTGTTTCATCAGTATTGGAGAAAGTGGTTTAGAGTTTACTAATGTTTTCAATATTGTTTGCGTTCCCTGCCATAAGGAAGTTTGAGAAAGAAATTTCAAATATGGTAAAATTGCTTCTTCGTTAGTTTTTGCAATCATTCTTTTTTGAAAAGTAGAAATGATTTCTTTTTCTTCATACACCATTTCTAGTAATTCTATGAAAAGTACCATATTAAGATTTGAAGATTTTTTTTCTAAAATATCCCACAATGATGTTTTAAGTTCCGGAGATTTTGGATTTGATTTTAGAATGACAAGATGAAAATTTGGATTTCCTCCATAGGGGTCAGTTAACACTTTATTAATACAATATCGACTGAAATTATCATCTATAGAATTACGAACGGATAAAAATGAAAGAATGGTCGTATCAGAAATTCCCTCTCCATACATTGCATTACTGCATACGGGATTTAATGCTGCCCATAATATTTTTTTCGCCATTTCCGGATTTGCTTCGTAATTCAAAAAAATACTTGGAAAAATTCCTTTCACCACATGTTCTACTTCTACTTGATATAACCACTGCTGCCAATCTATACTATTATATTCTCCAGCATACTCTCCTGATGTGACAATTTTATCAACAGCATCTTTACAAATATCTCTAATGGAATCTTTTGGACCGTTTTCTACAATATTTTTCAGTTTAGAAATTAGTGTTGGTGATTTTTTGGGTATACGTGCAATTTTTGTTGCAAGAAGAATTCTATTTTCTCTATCAACTTTTTGCTCCATCAACACATCAACAGCGGTAGAAAAAAGTTCGGTATTATTTTCTGTTAATGGAATTTGCAACAATCCATGAATTGCCCACGTTTGAATTTGTGGTGATGGTATTCGCGATGCAGAAATATAGAGTGGAAATAATTCTTCCATATTTGAAGAAACAGTTGTAATAGACTCTAAAATTACCGCTTTGATTTCTTCATGTTGTGCTTGTTGATAACCATCTATAAATTTTTGCAATAATTCTTTTTTCCATGGCAAAAGTTTTCCTAATTCTCTATAAAGAAGAATTGCTAATGGAACTTGAATTTGTTCTTGTGTTAATGCCAAAAATTTTTCTACAACAATTGGATGATGATTGAGATATAGTGTAAGAATGGTAAGAAGTTTTTCTGCGAGAACAATATTTTTTTCAGTGGAAAGCGCCGTGCATAAAGTTTGAATAATTTCCGGCGTGATAGTTAAACTTGTTTCTATAACACGAAGAGCCATTGCACGAACAGATTCTTCCGGGTCTTTTTGACTTGTATGAAGAATTGCTTCTAATACTTTTGACGTACGAATTCCATAATTAGAACAATAACGAAGTAACAATAAGCGATTTTCTTTTTGTGGTTCGTTGCGAAGAAGTGTGCAAAACTCTTCTTCGAAAAAAATTGTCCTATCAGCACAATATGCTAATACCAGATTTTTGATTATTGCTGGTTCTGTAGGAGTAAATAATTTTCTTAATTCTTCTTGTGGAAGTTTATCTCGACGTAATAATCTTTGTACGATGTTGAATTTAAATTCACTATCAACCTTGTTTAATAGTGTGAGGAAAAATTGTACAGAGGTATCTGAAATATCGCTACTTATTAAAAATGCTGAAAGTAATATTTCTTGAATATCTTTCCGTTGTTGTTGTGGGTATATTTTGATTAATTCTTTTAACACTTCTTCGTTAGCAATAGCAAATTGATACAACAATCTTGTAATGATTTCTTTACATTCATCATTGCCAAAACTTTTCAAAAGAAGTTCTACAAACTTTTCCGGATTGGGAATTGTGCGTTGGTCTATGTTACTGATTGCATTGAACATTTTTGCTTTCAATCGTGTATCAGTTTCTTTTTCGATAAATTGAAGCCATTTTTCCAAAATAGTTTTATCATGCAAATGATAACTGACTATTCCATAGAGTGAATCTTTTGTTTCGGTATCAATATTAGAAAGATTAGCAGTTTCTAAAGAAAGAAGTGCTTGCTCTACTTTGGCTTGCCTTCGTTCGCGAATTGTTTGTATGAGTTCGGACATGAATTTTTAGAATAATTATTTTTATTTCTTCAATAACGCTTTCACAATTTCTTCCCACTCTTTTTCTAAAGTAAGTAAAGAAAATTTTTTATTTGCTCTGTTATACCAATATTGTGCATTTCCTTCATCACCTTCTTTTCTATGTAAGTACGCATGTAACAAAGCACCATCCGCAGTGTTATCTTCTTGAGCAAGTTGGTGAGCTTTTTCCCAATCTCCTTTTGCATCATACCATAATGCTTGCAACAGTAATGAATACTGTTGTGGTACTTTTTCTAATTGTAAGGATTGTTGAAATTTTTGAAATTTCATTTTCTACTTGCTAACATTGCACGAGTTTTTCTATACAAACTTACATTTTTCAAATGTTCAGAATATGTTTTTGCAAAACGATGTCCACCATAACCATCAGCAACAAAATAGAGATACGGATTTTTTTCGGGATACAATGCTGCAAGAATGGATTTTTTTCCAGGATTATTAATTGGACCTGGAGGCAAACCACGATTGATATAAGTATTGTAGGGTGATTGAATTTTTAAATCTTTATAAAATAATCTTCGTGGTCCATCAGGAATAATGTATTGAATTGTTGGGTCTGCAGCCAACGGCATTTTTTTTCTTAATCGATTATAATATAGACCTGCAATTCTTGCACGTTCACTATCTAACATTGCTTCTCCTTCTACAATAGATGCCATCGTGATAAGTTCGCTCAAACTCATTCCTATTTTTCGACACTGTTGTTGAAGACTATCATTATAAAATTTTTTAAATTCTCCCACCATTTTTGCAATGATATCTTTTTCTTCTTGTTGCCAAATAAAATTGTAAGTGTTCGGTGATAAAAATCCTTCTAACGATGTTGTGCGGATATTTAATGAATCAAGTATAGATGTATCAGAAAGCAGTACCATAAACCGTGCAGAATCAATTCCAATTTCTTTTTTTAAAATTTTTGCGATTTGTCTACTTTGCAAACCTTCATGGATAGTGACGGAAATATTGAGTAATGATTTCCCAGAAACAATATTTTTTAATATTTCAATATTAGAAACGCCACTATTAAAACTATATTTTCCGGCTTTCATTTTTTCTGTATAACCAAAAATTTTCCCGACAATTTTAAAAAGTAATTTTGATGAAATAATATTTTTCTCAGCCAATGAATCAACGATATGATTAAAGGCAGCACCTTTATTTATTGTGATAATTTGCGGTGATGGTGAAAAATTATTGGATGACCACAATGCAAAATAGATAATGATAATTACTATACTAACAAATGTTCCTACTGTAACAATAATTCCTCTTTTTGGTATATTTTTTTTCATAAGATGTATTAATTTTATTTTTCTAATCCTAATCTTGCTACTGCTGTTTCTTCTAACGAAGAAAATATTTTTTTGAGATATTTTCTGTATCCAACTTCAGCAATCATTGCACCATTATCAGTACAATATTCAAATTTAGGAATATACAGTGGGATGTTTTCTTTTTCCGCTGTGAGTTTCATCATATTTCGCAAACCAGAATTTGCAGAAACTCCACCAGCAACAGCAATGCCTTTCACTAGATATTTTTTTGCTGCAGAAAATGTTTTTCCAACTAACACATCAACTACTGCTGATTGAAAACTTGCACAAATATCTGCCAATTGTTGATGGGAAATTTGTGAATTCAATACATTGTGAGAACGTAAATAATAAAGCACCGAAGTTTTAATTCCGCTAAAACTAAAATCAAAAGTTCCTTCTTCTAAAAATGAACGCGGAAAATCAATCGCAGTTGCATTCCCTTCTTTAGCAAGTTTATCTATCAGTGGTCCACCAGGATATCCAAGCCCTAGCATCTTTGCAACTTTATCAAATGCCTCTCCTGCTGCATCATCACGAGTTTCTCCGATAATTTCATAATCAAACTCATTTTTTAATAACACTAATTGAGTATGTCCTCCGGAAACTGTTAAATTTAAAAATGGGTATTCCGGAATTGGTGGTTCTATAAAATTTGAATAAATATGTGCTTCCATGTGATTTACGGAAATAAACGGAATATTCAATCCGTACGCCAACGATTTTCCAAAATTAACTCCAACAAGAAGTGAACCCATTAATCCCGGACCGACTGCAACAGCAATTCCTGAAAGTTGATTCTTTATGATATTGGCTTTTTGCAATGCTTCATTCACAATAGGAATAATTAATTTTTGATGTGTACGTGATGCTAGCTCCGGAACAACTCCTCCATATTTTTGATGTACAATTTGTGATGAAACAATATTAGAAAGAATTCTATTATTATTACGAACAGCCACAGATGTTTCATCGCAAGAAGTTTCTATGCCAAGTATGAAAGTTTGTTCATTCATTTTTTATTTTATTTTTTACTACCATTCATTTCTGCTTCTACTGCACAAATTGCCGTCATATGAATAATATCTGTAACTTCCGCACCACGTTGTAATACATGAACTGGTTTTGCCATTCCCATTAAAACTGGTCCGATAACTTCTGCTTCACCAATTCTTGCCATTAATTTATACGCAATGTTTGCAGAATTTAAATCTGGGAAAATAAGAACATTAGCAGAATGTTTTAATGTGCTAAAGGAAAACTCTGACGTTAATATTTCTGTTACTGTTGCAGTATCAGCTTGCATTTCTCCATCAATAATAAGTGACGATTTTTTTTTCTTAATGATTTCCACCGCTTGCTGAACTTTTTGTGCTTCAGGATGTTGTACGCTACCAAAATTGCTGAACGAAAGCATTGCGATTTTTGGTTCGATACTAAAACGTTGGACAGTTTCCGCAGTTTGTAATGCAATTTCTGCAAGAGTTTCTGCATCAGGTTGAATATTCACTGTGGTATCAGAAAAAAAATATGTTCCTTTCTTTGCAAACACGATATACATTCCTGAAACATTTTTAATATCTCTTCGTGTTCCAATAACTTGTAATGCAGGACGAATTGTATCTGGATAATGTGATGTTAAACCGGAAATAACTCCATCTGCAAAGCCACATTGCACCATCATACAGGCAAAATAATTTGGGATAAGCATTTTTTGCTTTGCTTCATTTTTTGTAATTCCTTTTCGTTGACGAAGTTTGTAAAACTCACTAACAAATTTTTCAAAATGTGGATATGTTGCTGGTTCTATAATTTCTATTTCATTACTAATATCTAAATTATGTTGTTGCACGATATTTTTTATTTTTTCTTTCGAACCAATTAAAATGGGATGCGCAATTTTTTCATCAATGATGCTTTGACATGCACGAAGAATTTTTAATTCTTCTCCTTCAGGAAACACAATTCGTTTTACTGATGCTTGTGCTTTATCAATAATAAACTGCATAATTTGTTTTGATTTTCCAAGACGCTCTTCCAATTCATCTTTATATTTTTTCCAATCAGTAATTGTTTTACGTGCAACTCCTGTTTCCATCGCAGCACGTGCAACGGCTGGAGCTACCCATGTCAGCACACGAGGGTCAAATGGTTTTGGAATAATATATTTTTTGCCAAATTGAATATGACTTTCTCCATATGCTTTCATTACAGAATCCGGAACATCTTCTTTTGCTAATCTTGCCAATGCTTTTACCGCAGCGACTTTCATTTCTTCGTTAATAGTACGGGCACGCACATCCAATGCTCCACGAAAAATAAATGGAAAACCCAAAACATTATTGACTTGATTAGGATAATCGGAACGACCAGTTGCGACAATAACATCTTCTCTTGCACTTATCGCATCTTCATACGTAATTTCCGGGTCAGGATTTGCCATTGCAAAAATAATAGGATTACTACTCATGGAACGAACCATTTCTTTACTCACACAATCTGCTTTAGAAAGTCCAAAAAACACATCAGCACCAACTAACGCCTGTTCCAATGTTCGCGCAGATGTTTCTACTTGAAATTCTTCTTTGTATTTATTCATATCATTCGTGCGTCCCTTATAAATCACACCCTTAGTATCACACATAATGATATTTTCTTTTTTTACTCCAAGAGCAATTTGTAGTTTTGCACAGGCAATGGCTGCGGCTCCTGCACCATTAAATACTACTTTTATTTTTGTAATATCTTTTTTTGCAAGCTCTACAGCATTGAGCAATGCTGCTGCACTGATAATTGCCGTTCCGTGTTGGTCATCATGAAAAACAGGAATGTTCATTGTTTTTCGTAATTCTTCTTCTATGATAAAACATTCCGGTGCTTTAATATCTTCCAAATTTATTCCACCAAATGTTGGCTCTAACATTTGCACTGCACGAATAACATCTTCAGCGGATTTTGCATTGAGTTCAATATCAAACACATCAATATCTGCAAATTTTTTAAACAACACTGCTTTACCTTCCATCACGGGCTTTCCTGCTTCGGGACCAATATCTCCAAGTCCTAACACCGCAGTACCATTACTCACAACAGCAACTAAATTTCCTTTTGCTGTGTATTGATACACTTGCTCAACATCTTTTGCAATCTCCAAACATGGTACAGCAACTCCAGGTGTATAGGCAAGTGATAAATCATGCTGAGTAGAGCATGGCTTGGTAGAATTGATTTCCAATTTCCCTTTTTTTCCTGAACTATGATATTCAAGTGCTTCTTCGTTACGAATTTTCATTATGTCTTTTTCCTTCCTTTTAAGGATGTTATTTTAATGGGATTTTCATTTTTAACTGTATTTGATTTTGTCCTTGTAAATTTGGACCAGCATCAAAATCAAATAAACTTGCATCAACGTACGCATCTACTAAATTGGCAACGTAAAGAATTGCCATATACCACGCAAAATTATCACGCTCTCCACGATAAAAATCTCGAATGGATTTTTTGTTAAGATTTCCTGTTGGATTTTCTTCGGTAATAGAATTTGCATATTCTGTTTGATAACGATGATACAAATTATTTTGCCTGCTATAGGCATACACAAAATATCCACCAACTCCCCAAATTATCGGGGCTTTCCAATATGATTCATTATAGATTTGTCCTGCTCCGGGAAGAATTGCAGAAGAAAGTAATGCAACAGTAGTAGATTTTGTTGGGGTGTACTGTAATGAAATAACAGTATCTGCTACAACAGAACTATCTTGTTGAAGAGAAAAAATATTTGAAGGTGGAGATATTACTGGTTGATAAAAGAAATACTGTTGTGCATACAAGGGAAATGCAAGTATGCACAAAAAATATTTTTTCAAAAAATAGTGGGGGATTTTTGCCATGATTGCATTACACTACCAATGCCACCACTTCTATTTCTACCAAAACATCTTTCGGAAGACGAGAAACTTCTACCGTACTGCGTGCAGGAGAAACTTCACCAAAATATTTTCCATAGACTTCATTCATTGCAGCAAAATCATTAAAGTTTTTTAAAAACACTGTAGTTTTTACTACGTGCTTAAAATCGGTATGACTTGCTGTGAGAATGGCTTCTATATTTTCACACACTTGCTGTGTTTGTTCTTGAATTGTTTTTCCAACTACTTCTCCTGTTTTTGGATGCAATGGAATTTGTCCTGCACAAAATAAGAGTTGACCTTGCACTGCTACAGCTTGATTGTAGGGTCCAATCGGTAATGGTGCATTTTCAGTTTTGATGATGGTTTTCATAAAATTATTCCTGTTTAAGTTTTTCAATATCAAATTTTTTCATTTGCAAAAATGCTTGTACTACTTTTGGTGCTCTTTTAGGGTCACTCATCAATTCACTTAAAATTGTTGGAACAACTTGCCACGAAACACCAAATTTATCTTTTAGCCAACCACACATACTTTCCTGGCCACCTTTAGTAAGTGCATTCCAATAATAATCTATTTCTTCTTGTGTATCACAAGGAATGACGAATGACACGGCTTCATTGAAATCAAATGTATGGTCTCCTGGGCCGTCCATCGCCATAAACACTTTTTCTTGTAATCGAAATTGTGCGTGCATTACTTTTCCTTCTGCTTGTGCATCATCTTTTCCGTAATGAAGGATATTTTCAATATTAGAATTTTTGAAAATAGATGTGTAAAATTTTATTGCACTTTCAGCATTTCCATATTGATGGTGAGAAAATAAAAATAATGGTACAATTTTCTGTTTTACATCACTCAGTTTTCCTTTAAAAATCTGCCATGTCATTCCAAATTTATCTGCACACCAACCGTACTTTTCACTCCACGGATATGTATTTAATTCCATCAACACTGAACCATCTTTACTTAGTGCTTTCCATAAATATTCTATTTCTTTATCATCTTCACATGTTACAAAAAATGAAATGGATGGATTGATAGTAAATTCCGGTCCGCCATTTAATACCATAATTTTCTGACCTTCAATTTCAAAATTCACTACCATTGGAGTGTCAGTAATGATTTTAGAATTTTTAAAGATGGAACAATATAATTCAGCAGCATCTTTGGCTTTTCCATCAAACCATAAACATGGGTAAATTTGGTTTTTCATATTTTGAATTTTCTTTAAATAAAATTACCCACCCAATAATTCAATCAAACGCTCTAAATCATCAGCCGTATAATATTCTACAACAATTTCTCCGCCACCAGAAGAATTTTTACGGATAGAAACTTTTGTTCCCAACGTTTGTTTTAATTTTGTTTCTATGCTTTGAAATGCAACATCTCCACGTGCAGTGGATTTTGATGAATTATTTTTCTTTTTCGGTTCAGGATTATGAAGATTTTTTACTGCGTATTCTATTTGTCGTACAGACATTCCTTCATTCACAATTTTATCATGAAAACGAAGTTGGAGTTTTTCATTATTTAATGATAATAATGAACGAGCATGTCCCATAGAAATTTTATTGGTACGAACAGATTGCTGAACTTTTTCCGGTAATTTTAATAAACGTAAAAAATTGGTAATTGTAGAACGGTCTTTTCCAATTTTTTGTGCAACATCTTCTTGCGTAAGTTGGCATTCACTGATGAGACGTTGATAAGAGATTGCAATTTCAATGGCATTTAAATCTTCACGTTGAAGATTTTCTATCAAACCAAGTTCCAACATTTCTTCTGCTGAAGTAATGTTAAGAATGTGTGCAGGAATTTTTTTTAAACCCAATTCTTGAGCGGCTCGTACACGGCGTTCTCCGGAAATTAATTCATATAATCCTGAAACTAATTTCCGTACAGCAATGGGTTGAATAATTCCTTTTTCTGCAATGGAACGTTTGAGTTCTTCTAATGCTTGAACATTAAAATCTAAACGTGGCTGATATGGGTTGGGACTTATTTTGGAAACTTCAATGGTAATAATTGAATCTTCATTTCCACTTTTTTCAACAGAAACAGTATTTCCTTGTTCTGCAACTCGTGGAATGAGTGCACTTAGTCCTTTTCCTAAAACAGATTTTGATTTTATATCAGACATTGTTTTTTACGCTGAACGTTTATTTTCTATTGCCGGTGTTTCGTATTTTGCTAAAAGTTCTTGTGCTAATTCCATATAATTTTTTGTACCGGAAGAAAGTGCATCATACAACAAAATTGGTTTTCCAAAACTTGGTGCCTCACTTAATCGTACATTACGACTTACAATTGTTTTAAAAACTTTCTCACCAAAATATTTTCTCACTTCTTCTACGATTTGATTAGAAAGTCGCAATCGTGAATCATACATCGTCATCAACACACCCTCAATTTCCAATGTTGGATTGAAAACCTTTTTCACCATGTTAATAGTGTTTAATAATTGTCCCAAACCTTCCAATGCAAAATATTCACATTGTACGGGAATGAGTACAGAATTTGCTGCGGTGAGTGCGTTGAGTGTGATGAGACTTAATGAAGGTGGACAATCTATAATAATATATTTATAAGATGTAAGCGAAGAAAAAGCCGTGCGTAATTTTTTTTCTCGATGTGGTTCATTCACCATTTCCACTTCGGCTCCAACAAGATTGATGTGTGATGGAAGAAGTGAAAGAAATGGCATTGACGTTTTAATAATTGCTTCTTGTGGTTCTATCCCACCAATAAGAACTTCATACGTTGTTTTTTCTAAATTCTTACTATCAATTCCGATGCCACTGGTTGCATTGGCTTGCGGGTCTATATCCACCAACAGTACCTCTTGCTCAGCAGCAGCGAGTGATGCAGCAAGATTGACTGCTGTTGTGGTTTTTCCCACACCACCTTTTTGATTTGCAATAGCAATTATTCTTTTCATATTCTGCGATTATTGTTTATCTTTACAATATAATTTTTTTTCAAAACGGATGCAATGAATTTACTGTAATAATGCTTATGGAAAAACTCTTTTTTGTAGGTTTGGGTGGATTTATTGGAAGTATTTTGCGTTTTGCTGTAGTAAATGCTGTTACAAAATTCTTTAAAGGTTCACTTCCTTACGGAACATTATTAGTCAACATTTCAGGATGTTTTTTGATTGGATTATTGATAACATCTCTTCAAGAAAAATTTACTCTTTTTCCTCAATTACGATTTTTTCTTGTTATAGGAATTTTGGGTGGATTTACAACATTTTCTGCCTTTAGTTTTGAAACTATCGAACTTCTCCAAGCCGGATATTTCTCTTCTGCATTCCTCAATATTTTTTATTCTTTGGCAGGATGTTTGATTGCAACATGGCTGGGAATATTTCTTGGAAAGAGTTTATAAAAAATAAGAGCGGAATTGTATCCGCTCTTTTTGATTTATATAAAAGTGTTTATTAAAAATTATTTTACCAACATCATTTTTTTGATTTCAAAAGATTTTCCTGCAGTGAGTTTATAAAAATACATTCCGCTAGAAAGTTTGCTTCCATCAAACTTTACTTGATAAATTCCCGTTTCTTTTTCCTCATTCACCAAAGTTGCAATTTCTTTACCTAATACATCATAGACTTTGAGTGTTACAAAATTGTTCATTGGTATTTGATAATTGATGGTAGTACTTGGATTAAATGGATTTGGAAAGTTTTGACTTACTTCTACTATTGTTGGTACAATTTTTATTTCTCTTTCTTCACTATAACTTACTTTTCCATCAGTATCAATTTGTTTTAATCGATAAACATATTTCCCTGCAAGAACGTTTTTATCAGTAAACGTATATGTATTTTTTTCATTACTATTTCTTTTGCCTCCAACAAAACCAATCTTCTTCCATTGCTTTTCTGATGTCTGATTACTGATGACTGATTTTTCTACATCAAATCCATAATTATTTTGTTCTGTGACGGTTTCCCAATTGAGTATTACAACATTGTTTTTTATGGTTGCAATAAAGGATTGTAATTCTACTGGTAATGATGCTTGATTTTTTCCTATAGCAAAATCTGAAAATGAGGTAAGCCCATCTACAGTAATAGCATTATTTGCTATATTGTTGTTGCTTACATTTGGATATGTCCATATTCCTCCATCATATTTTCCTACAACCAGTGTTGCTTCATCATTTATTTCTGTCACCCCTGTGTTAAAATCTACTGAGAGATATGTGAATGTTGTTGTATAATTATCAAAAACTGTTCCATTATTATTTATTGTCCAATAACGTTTTAAAGTCTCTATTGTACTAGCATTGAAATGTGTATTTTGCTTTGGGCTTACGATGAGTGTGCCCTCTTGAGTTACATTATTAAGAGATATTGTAACTGGTGAATAACCATTGGCTGTTCCAACCTCAAATGTTTTATTTACACTTACCCCAATATTTATTGATTTGGCAAGATTGCCTTGTACATAACCGGTGGTGCGTATTACATTAGTTGTTGTTACAATATTATCTCCTGTAACTAATTTATTGATACCTAAATTAATAGTATTTGTCAAAATATTTTTATTAAGAACAATATTATTTGCAAATAGATTAATAGTACCAATTGTTGAAGGTAATTCTATACCAGTAGTATCATTAATGGAATAGTAATAAATATCATTATTACCTTGATATATAGGTGTAGTAGTAATTTTACCAGCATTATATTTTTGTAAATAAGCACTATTTGATAATATAACTTGATAATTATTATTATTTAATATTCCTCTTATAAGAAGAATATTTTGACTTATAGTAATATCACTATTCAATGTGACCATATCATTAGCATTGGCTTTATTAATTCCAATCCTTGTTACTGTATTTGCTAATTCCGGGCCTGTAGTAAGATTACCACTTCCAAAATAAGTTACAGTATAGACGCCAGATGGTGTGGCGGTTATACTTCCAGACGAATATCTATTTATAGAACCACTTGAATTTATTGCTACATTTCCGGAATTGGTTGTAAAAATTCCTTGCCTAAGATATAAATCCATTATAGAACAACTGCTATTTAATGTTACTCCATTAGAATTATTTATAGACAAGCCAAAAAAACTATTAGCACCTGTTCCATTTATCGTGGTTGGAATTGTTCCTTGCATTTCAAACTCAATAGTTCCAGACCATCCAAACATTTCTACCTTTCCCACTATTGCACCATTATTCACCAAATTACCTTTAAGATAAATATAATCATAACCACTTGTCGTTGTTTGTGGAGTACGTGCACGTAACCCACCGCCATTGTTTATAGTAAAATCTCCATTTATGGTTAATGTACGAGTAAAAGAAGAATCAAAGGTGAGTGTGTCTGTTTGTATGGTTATTGTTGCACAGGTTACATTGGTATCTATCGTAACACGGTGGTTTATAATAATGGTATCAGTTGTAAGGTTGGTTGGTGCATTTCCACCTACCCAAGTTGCTCCTGTAGACCATTTACCCAGTGCTGTACTGGTATAAGTTGTGGCACAAAGTTGCAACGAGAATAGTGTTATAATCATGAAACTAAAAAATAGTTTTTGCATAATATTACTCCTTAAATAAGTTATAAATCTAATAGTTTTATTTTGTTCCTTCTTTTTCCTTCATATACTCATCAAAATTTTGTGTTTTGTAATGTTCTTCTGCAAGAAAAGTTAATATATGTAAAAACATTGGTGCTTCTACATAACCCGGTAATAATGTAATTTGCTCTCCTGTAGATTGTAAAAATACTGTTGCCGGATATCCACTTACTCCCATTGCTTGGGCAAATTGGGCAGGCATAATACTTTTTTCTTTAAATGTAATAGAGTTTTTTCCTTCAGCATTAAGTTTAATGAAAATAAAATTCTTCTCTAAATATTCTCGAACTTTTTTATCGCTGTAAGTATTTGCATCCATTTTTTTACACCAACTACACCAATCGGTGTAAACATCAACAAGAATTTTCTTTTTTGTTTCTTGTGCTTTTTTCATTCCTTCTTCAAAAGAATACCATACTAATTCTTCTTTGGATGTTGGATTTTCTGCAAAAGAAATTAGTGGAAGTAAGAGTGTTATTATAAAAAAAATGTTTTTCATAGACTTTTTTCTTTTTGTAAAATTTTATATAACCGGATTCCTGCTTTCGCAGGAATGACGTTTATTAGATATTTTTTCGTTGTTTCATCACTTCATATAAAAAAATTGCAGTTGCACTACCAACATTGAGTGAATCCACATTCTTTTGAATAGGAATTATTGCTTGCGTTTTGCAGACTTCTAACACAGATTTGCTAATTCCATATCCTTCATTTCCTACTATAATACAACAATTTTTTGAAAAATCCAGTTCAGTAATTTCCTTACTTTTATCACTTAACGATGTTGCTATAGTATGAATGTGTAATGAATTACAATAACGAATTGTGGTTACCAAATTTTGAG